>JBGSHH010000239.1:0-29178 GCA_041752355.1 Pirellulaceae bacterium
ACGCATGCTCGCGGATCCTCGATCGCAGGCGCTCGTGGAAAACTTTGCCGGACAATGGCTAACGTTGCGTAACCTCGAGAGTGTCCAACCCAACGGCCGTCGCTTTCGCCAATGGAACCAAACGCTGCGAACTTCAATGCGGAAGGAAACAGAACTCTTCATTGGCACGCTGCTGCGCGAAGATCAAAGCTTGCTCCGCCTGCTCGACGCCGATTTCACGTTTGTGAATGAGTCCCTGGCGGCCCTGTATGGCATTCCAGACGTGAAAGGCGAAGACTTTAGGCGGGTGTCGCTGGCTGGCACGAATCGGGGCGGACTCCTCACTCACGGGAGTATTCTGACCGTCACTTCCAATCCCGGTCGCACTTCGCCTGTAAAACGAGGGAAGTGGATTTTAGAGAATCTGCTGAACGAGCCGCCACCTCCACCCCCGCCTGGTGTTCCAGAATTGGAGAAGCAGACCGCTTTACGGGGGACTTTGCGCGAACAGATGCAGCAACACCGCGAGAATCCAACCTGTAAATCGTGTCACGAAGTGATGGATTCGCTTGGATTCGCCTTGGAGAACTACGACGCGATCGGCGCCTATCGGGAAAAAGACACCGGCTTGGTAATCGACGCGACCGGAGAGTTTCCCTCAGGCGAAAAGTTTACCGGAGCGGCCGAGCTTCGCCAGTTGTTACTCAGCACCAAAAAGAAGCAATTCATCGACTGCGCGACTGAAAAGATGCTTACTTACGCCTTGGGTCGAGGGTTAGAATACTACGACCAATGCGTGGTGACCGATATTTCCCAGAAGCTGGCCAAGAACGACCATCGCTTCTCCACGTTAATTGTGGAAATTGTCCGTAGCTATCCCTTCCAGCACCAAGGCGTCAAACGGAGTGAATGACCATGAGCCAACCCAAGATTTCCCGTCGCACTGTGTTGCGTGGCCTGGGAACTGCGATGGCGCTTCCCCTGTTGGATGCGATGCAGCCTAGCTCGCTGTGGGCGGCCGCGCCTGCCGCCAAGCCTGCGGTGCGAATGGCGTTTCTGGCGATCCCCAATGGTGTGAATGTCAAAGATTGGACGCCAGAAAAGGAAGGGACCGATTGGGAGATTACACCGACGCTGGAACCAATTGCGAAATTCAAGTCGGATGTCAACGTTCTCAGTGGCCTGACGCTCAATGGCGGTCGTGCCTTGGGTGATGGTGCTGGTGATCACGCGCGGAGCGCCGCTTCGTTTCTCACCGGTGCACATCCCACCAAGACCTCCGGTGCGGACATTAAGAACGGCCAATCGGTCGATCAGGTCGCCGCCGAGCAAATCGGCCACCTCACGCGCTTCGCTTCGCTCGAACTGGGCATCGAGCGCAGCGCTCAGGCGGGCAATTGCGATTCTGGCTATAGCTGTGCCTATTCGTCGAACATCGCCTGGCGCAATGAGACTTCGCCGCTAGCGAAAGAGATCGATCCCCGCGCGGTGTTTGATCGCATGTTTGGCGAGTCGAGCGTCGAGATGAGCAAGAACCGCGAGAAGCGCGACAAGTATAAGAAGAGCATCCTCGATTTCGTGCTGGAAGACGCCAAGAGTTTGCAAAATAAGCTCGGCATTAGCGATCAACGCAAATTGGACGAATACCTCTTCGCTGTGCGCGAAGTGGAGCAACGCTTGGTGCGCGTCGATAAGCTCCAACACAGCAAAGAAGACGACTCGCCGAATTATCCTCGACCGGCAGGTGTGCCGCGCGAGTTTTCCGACCATGTCCGTTTAATGCTCGACTTAATGGCGCTAGCGTTCCAAACCGACTCGACCCGTGTGATTTCCTTCATGTATGCCAATGAAGGCAGCAATCGCAGTTATCCCGCCATTGAAGTTCGCGAAGGGCATCATGAGCTGTCGCATCATGGTCGCGACAAAGACAAGCTCACGAAGATCGCCAAGATCGACAAATACCACATTGCCGAGTATGCATACCTCATTGAGAAGTTGGCAAACATTCAAGAAAATGGCCAACGCCTGCTCGACAACTGCATGGTGATGATTGGCTCCGGAATTGGGGACGGTGATCGCCACAATCACGACAATTTGCCGGTGCTGATGGCTGGTCGTGGCGGCGGAACGGTCGCCACCGGTCGCCACATCAAGTACGCCTTCGATACCCCCATGACCAATCTCTATCGGGCAATGCTAGATCGCGTCGGCGCACCAGTCGATAAGTTCTCGGATAGCAAAGAATCGCTGCCGGGTTTAAATGGGTAATAGGTGTGCGGCACGTCCCTGACCACGCCCTACTTTTCGGCATAACCGCGCGTGTCGGCCCATACCGGTCGCGCTAGGTTCGCATTTTAGCAGCCGAGAACAGCCGCCGCCCCTTATAATAATGTCGGGGGCGAGTATCGCGAATCTCCGGAAGTATGGGCATGCAGTGGCTTACTCTCGTGACGATGGTTTTAGGGATGGCGCTGCCATTGCGCGCGGAATCGCCGCCGCATTGGGCCTACCAAAAGGTGATTCGTCCGACGCTTCCGAATGTCCAGCAATCGGATTGGCCACACAACGCCATCGACCGTTTTACGCTCGCGAAGATGGAGGAACATCGGCTTGCTCCGTCTCCGCCTGCCGTCAAGCATGAACTATTACGACGCGTGACGTTCGACTTGACGGGTCTTCCGCCCACTTGGGAAGACACACTGGCGTTTGAGCGGGACTCATCGCCTGAAGCTTTTGAGCGAGAGGTAGATCGCCTGTTATGTTCGCCGCGGTATGCCGAGCGGATGGCGACACACTGGCTTGATTTAGCGCGGTACGCTGACACGCATGGTTTTCATCTCGATAGCCATCGCGACATGTGGCGTTACCGCGATGAGGTGATTGCCTCCTTCGCGCGGCATCAACCGTTCGATCAATTCACCATTGAACAGCTCGCCGGCGACATGCTGGCCAATGCGACGATGGAGCAAAAGATCGCGTCTGGATTCAATCGCAACCACATGATCAACTTTGAAGGGGGTGCGATTCCGGCTGAATATCTCGACAAATATGTTTCCGATCGCGTCACCACTACCGCCACTGTTTGGCTCGGTCAAACGCTGGAATGCGCCCGCTGCCACGATCATAAACACGATCCTTACACCACCAAGGATTTCTTCGCCCTCTATGCGTTCTTTAACAATGTGGCCGAGGAAGGACTCGATGGTCGCCGTGGCAACGCCGCGCCGTATATCATCGCCCCCACCCGCGAACAAGCGTTCAAACTCAACGACTACGACCAACGTCTGGCCGCTGTAGCTAGTAAGATGCAAGAACGCGCCGCGGCTATCGCTCCCGAGCAAATCGCCTGGGAAGCTAAAGTGCGCGAGGATGCCTCGCTGCGTGGTAACGCGCCCAGCGACGAAGTGCTGCGTCTACGCTTCGATGAGACGAGGGAACTCGACAAGTTAGCAGCGAAAGTGCATGGGGAAGCCCAATGGCTTCCCGGCAAATTCCAAGGAGGCGTGTTACTCGATGGCGAAAGCTATATCGAAATCCCGCAGTCAGGCAATTTCACCGCCGGCGATGCCTTTACGTTTTCCGCTTGGGTGTTTCCCACGACGCGCGACGCAATGACAATCCTAAGTCACGCGGACGAGGCGCTAGGAGCGCGCGGTTATACTTGGTCGCTGGATGACGGTCGCTTGCAGTTTTCCCTCACCAATCATGCGGAAAACGCCGCGCTAGTGATGGAAGCGGATAAGCCGCTCGCGCTACGTCGCTGGCAGCATATCGTCATCACGTATGACGGTTCGCGCACCGGCGAGGGCGTGAAGCTATACCTCGATGGCCAGACGCTCAAAGTCGTCACCAAGCAGAACAATCTCGGCACGGCCAGCATCGCCATCGTTGGCGCGCTGCGCATGGGCGGAGGTTTGACGAAACAGGGATTTCGCGGCCTGCTTGACGAGACGCGCATCTACTCGCGCGAATTGACCGCCACCGAAGTCGCCTTGTTGGCTGGCAGTGATCCAGTGCGGGCGATCGTTAGCATTTCACCAGATCGCCGCACTCCGGAACAAGTCTCCGCCTTGCGCGACTATTACCTGCAACATCACGATACTGCTTATCAGCGCTGGCGGCGCGAGCAATTAGCGCTCCAGCAAGCGCGGCGCGGCCTGCTCGAAGTTTGTCCAACTACGATGGTCATGGCCGAATTGGCACAACCGCGCCGCACCTTTATTCTAGATCGCGGGGACTATCAACAACCGACCGATGAAGTCACCGCGAATACGCCCCGCTGCTTGCCGCCACTACCTTCCGATGCACCACGCAATCGCTTGACGCTCGCATCATGGCTAGTGAATGGCCAGCATCCAATCACAGCGCGAGTAGCGGTGAATCGTTTGTGGCAATTGCATTTTGGACAAGGTATCGTGCGCACGCCTGACGATTTTGGGGCCGCAGGCGATCGCCCCACGCATCCCGAGTTGCTCGATTGGCTCGCCGACGAGTTGGTGCGCAGCAATTGGAATCTGCAACATATTCAACGTCTGATTGTGACTTCGGCCACCTATCAACAATCGACGCGCGGAAAGCGGGAACTACGTCAGCTCGATCCCGACAACATCTATCTGGCCCGAGCGCCACGCCTGAGACTCACCGCGGAGATGCTCCGCGATCAAGCATTGTTGGTCAGCGACTTATTGGTCGGCGAGATCGGTGGGCCGAGCGTCTTTCCGTATCAGCCATCCGGCTTATGGGAAGAAGTCGGCCGCGATGATGGTGAATATTCCGCGCAAAGCTATACGCCTGGGAGCGGGGCCGCATTATATCGTCGTGGGCTCTATACATTTTTGAAGCGCACTTCCCCGCCTCCAGGCATGAGTTTGTTTGATGCGCCGGATCGGGAAACTTGCGCCGTCGGCCGTCCGCTGACCAACACGCCCCTGCAGGCCTTGGTCCTGTGGAACGATCCAACTTTCGTGGAAGCGGCCCGCGCGTTGGCGGAGCGCTATTGTCGTGAAGATCGAGTTAAGCTGGAAGCTAATATTGACGCCCTGTTTCGGCGTGTATTGGGCCGAAATCCCACCGTTCGCGAGTCGAAAACGCTCGCCCTCCTTTTCGAGCGTCAATTGGCTGTGTATCGTGCTAAAGAGTCCGAGGCGCTCGGTTTGCTCGACGTGGGTGAGTCGCCTCGCGATCCCCGCCTACCTGCCGCCGAACTGGCCTCTTGGACCATCATGGTGCAAACGATTCTTTGCAGCGACGAAGCTTTGCATCGCAATTGAATGCTCGAACCGAAACCTCCCGCCGAGTTCTCACAATGCGTTATTTTGCCCTGACGTTTCTATTGCCACTCGCAGTCATGGCTGGCTGCCAAGATCCAGCGACACCGCGTGGCGCAGTGAGCTTGCAATCGCTTGTGGAAGAACTCCCGACGACCGCAGTGATGGCGAAAGACCCAAACGTCGCGGCTCCGCCCGTCAAGACAACGGCCGACAATGAAGCCGGGCGACCGCGCTTGATCGTGGTCATCAGTGTCGACCAACTTTGCCAAGAATATTTTCAACGCTTTGCGGCCAATCTCGATCCTGACGTCGGTTTTTATGCGCAAGCCAAGGCCGCTGGGACCATCTACACCAATTGTCATCACGCGCACGCTTTCACGTTGACAGGGCCGGGACATGCCGTCCAACTCACTGGCACCTATCCTTCGGCGCACGGTATCATCGGCAACGACTGGTACGACCGCAAAACAAAGTCGAACATGTACTGTGTCACCGATAAGAGCTGTACGACCATCGGCGCGCAAGTCGGCGATGGTCCCTGCTCGCCCAAAAATCTGCAAGTGCCGACCGTGGGGGACATGCTAAAACTGGCGACGAATAAACAAGCAAAGGTCATCGGCGTTGCGCTAAAAGATCGCGCGGCGATTCTGATGACGGGCCATCTGGCTGATGCGGCTTATTGGTTCGAAGAATCGGAAGGCACGTGGGCGACGAGCAGTTACTACCGCAACGACTTACCGCCGTATGTTCGCGCCTTCAATGAAAGCAAGTATCCTGACCGCTTCGCGGAGCAGGAATGGACGCTTGCGCTCGATAGCCAACGCTACCATCACGACGAACCCGACGACTACAAGTATGAGAATCCGCCGGAGGGTCTGGGCCGGACGTTCCCGCACAAACTGTTTCCTGCTGGCAAGAAGCTCTATTCACAACTGCGTACCACTCCCTTTGGCAACGACATGACGCTGGATGTCGCCAAGGCGGTGATCGAATACGAAGACCTTGGTGGCGATGACGTCCCCGATTTGCTCTGCATCAATTTTTCCTCGAATGATTACGTCGGTCATGCCTTTGGGCCACAAAGCCTGGAAGTGGAAGATATAACCATTCGCACCGACCGCCTGCTCGGCGAGTTCTACCAATATCTCACCCAGCGACTGGGGTCGGATAACGTCGTTTTCGCGTTAACAGCCGATCATGGCGTTTGTCCCTTGCCGGAGTTGATGAAGGAAAAAGGCATGCAGCACGCGGGTCGCGATCCACTCGGCGGCGAAGACAAGGTCAAAGCACAACTAGAAATCCTGCTACGCGAGCGTCTGAAACTCGCAGAGGTGAAAGAGAAGCTAGTACTAAAAGTCGAACCGCAGCAATTATTCCTCGATCGCGATCATCCCGCCTTGGCGGGCGATAAGTACAACGCAGCACAGCGCGTCTGTCGCGATTGGCTGCTAGCCCAAAAGGGCGTTCATGTCGCCATCACGCGCGAGGATTTGCTGATCGGCCAAGGGGGCGGCGCTCTTAACGGAGCATTTACAAAAACATTCCACCCCGATCGTTCCGGCGACGTACTATGGGCATATCAGCCTTACTATCTATGTGGAGGCAGTGGCACAACGCACGGTAGTCCCTGGCGGTACGATACGCATGTACCGCTGGTGCTCTTGGGCGCAGGCATTGCCAACGGCACACATAGCCGTCGTACCAGTCCCGCCATGCTTGCTGCCACAATGGCCGAATTGCTCGGCGTGGATGCTCCGCCCGCGTGCATCGAAGAACCGCTCGTGGAAGCCTTGAATGGTCGTTAACCCCATGTATTACACGCATACATTTACGACCGGTGCCATACTCGCGCTGCTGATCAGCCAGTCGATCGCACATGCCGATGACGCCGCCGAGAAGAAGTTCTTCGAGGAAAAGATCCTTCCGGTAATGAAGGCGCAGTGTTTCGATTGTCACTCAAAAATGGCAGACGAAGTCAAAGGCCAATTCAAACTCGACACGCGCGAAGACTTGCGCGCAGGTGGTGAGAGTGGCGCAGTGATTGTGCCCAACGAACCCGATCGTAGTTTGCTCATCAAAGCGATGCGCTATGAGGAAGATGATCGCCAGATGCCGCCGCGCGGAAAGCTCAGCGACGAAATCATTAAAGATTTCGTCGAATGGGTAGAGCGTGGCGCCTTCGATCCTCGCAAGCCATAGCAGTTTTGATCGTCTACTTGGCGAATTCGGTAGATACACGCATCCAGCGTATAAGCTCGCGTCGCCTACAAACTCTTGCCGATGGCATAGACTTCTTCGGCATCCAGCACGGCGTCATTGGTTTCAAACAGACGCTTGATTGCTGCCTTATGGATCTTCATTTTGGTACCACCCACACCAATGGCGCCATAACAGATGAGGCCATCACGCTCGACGGCTTTGTCCATGACATCCACACCTGCAATTCCGGCAGGCGGCACGGCGTTGAGGTCAATGACGACACGGAGCGACTTCGCCGTCCCACGCACTTCCGCCGAAAGCAACTCGATGCCAGCGGCCCCAGCGGCAATCACGACCTGACAATCCGCGATCACTTGCGTGACCTGCAGACTGTTGGCGGTTTGATGCGGTGAAAGCAATTGGGAGGGAACGCGACCGCTCAGCTTTTCGCAGACCTGCCGCGCTCGATCCAGATCGCGTGACGCGACCCGCACCTGCGCCCCTTCACCAGCGAGGAGTCTAGCCGCGCGCTGACCAACCGGTCCGGTACCACCTAATACCGCCACGGTCGCACCTTGGAGTTCCAAATGCTTGCGTGCGGCGAGCACGGCGGCGGCGGCCGTCGTATTGGCACCGTTGGCATCCAACAGCACGGAAACCCGCATCGGTCCAAAGAAACATTTCTTCACGGCTTCGAGCAGATGCTCACCGGCGGCGACATTCGCGCCGCCGATGAAAATGGCCGTGCTTTTCAAGTCCGGCACGCCGCGTGTAAACATTGCGCCATGCACCAGTTCTCGAACGCGAGTGGTTTCCACGTCGTGATACTGCAGCAGATGATCAACGTCCGCGTCGATCGCCACCACCGCGTCAAAGACGCTGGTGTGGGGGTCACTATCGAGCTGGAGAAGAATCTTGCGCTTGGACATCGCGGCCATTCCATTCTTAGAAGCCGCGGAAAGGATGGGCAGCCTCTTCCTTGCCAGCGATCATTTCGTCCACGGTCGGCTTGCCGGCCATGGCGTTCTTGATCGCGAGCACGGTGGCCTCGTAGTTGTACTGATAAATCTTCTTGTCGTCGGCGGCTTCCCAGTGAATGAATACGCCGCAGATGATGACGAGGTCTTCGGCGTCTTTCTTGGGGATCACGCCATCCGCGACCGAATCGGCCACGGCTTTGGCAACGGCGGCTTGTGCTGGGCCAAACATTTGCACCGCTTGCTTTGCGCCCTTGATGGTAACCTTCGTGATCATGACAGTGGCGGGCTTCACGGCCAGGTTCGGCGTGAGGACGGCCAACAGGTTGCTATGGCCCTGGCTTTGACGAGCAAGTGCATCGGCGAAAGCGTGACCCACAGGGCCATCCTTGCTGCCGATCAAAAGATCGATGTGCGCGATTTCGTTGCCGTCGCCGACCAGTGCTTCCCCAATGAACATCGACATGTCTAAATCTCCGTGGTGTATTAGAAGGAGTTGCCTTAAACTGCGCAAAATGACAAGCCGTAAAGGTAGCAAACTGGCATGCAAACGCAACCGCCCAAGGATCCCCCGCTAGTGAACGGGTGATTCGGCCAAAAACACTTATGCAGCAAGCGGAAACCCTGTTGATTGTCGGTGCATCAGCCCGTGCGGCGGCTCAAGCGGCCGTACGTAGCGGCTGGCGAGTCGCGGCGGTCGACCTGTTCGCCGACGCCGATTTGCAGGCGATTTGCCGCACCTGGCAAGTTTCTCCGGGAGATTATCCTCAGGGGCTGATCGAAGCCGCACGGCAAGCTCCGCCAGGACCGTGGGCGTATTGCGGGGGGCTGGAGAATCATCCGGATGTCATCTCCGCCATTAGCAGCCAGCGCGAATTGCTAGGCGTCGATGCCAAGTGGCTGAATAGGCTGCGTAATCCCTACGGCTTCGCGCATCAGCTGCAATACTGGGGATTCCCGAGCACGACGTTGATGGCACAAAACGCGATTCCAGACGCCGGCCGTTGGCTGCTTAAGCCTAAGCATTCTTCCGGCGGTCGGAACATCCGCCAATATGGCGTGCCCCCCTACCCAGTCAGCGACAACCAGCATTATTGGTCCCGTTGGATCGATGGCGTGCCGCAGAGCGCGGCGTATCTGTTTGCGGGGGAAGAGGTGCGTCTATTGGGAGTGACCGAACAGTTGATAGGCACGCCGTGGACCGGCGGCGGTGGCTATCTGTACTGTGGGAATATGGGACCACTCGAAATCTCGGACGATACGCTCGAGCAATTCGTTATGCTTGGCGAATGCCTGGCAAAGGTTGGACTCTTGCGTGGACTGGTTGGGGTGGATGTGGTACAGGACAGCGCGGGGAGAATCCATCCACTGGAAATCAATCCGCGTTATACGGCGTCGATGGAGTTATTCGAGCGTGCGCAGGGTATGCCGTTGATTCAATGGCATATCAAAGCGTGTCGTGAAGGAAGTTTGTGGAACGATAGCGTAGACTATCGCACAGATTCGCTTGTTCAAGGCAAGGCCATCTTGTACGCACGTCAGTCTGTCCAGATCGAACGTACTTTCGACCAGTGGTGTCGCGAACAAAATGGCGATCGAACCTGGCCAGTGCTGGCGGATTTGCCGGTTGTCGGTACGGAAGTCGCCGCCGGTCACCCGCTTCTGACCGTGTTCGCCTCCGGCGGCTGTGCGGAAGAAACGCGCTATGCACTTCGCCAGCGGGCAGAACAGATTTACGCTCGGATCGAGCAATAATCATTAAGCGCGATTGCGTCGATTCGCCACGGCCTCACGAAGTTCAGCTTCGGTGGGCTTCCAACGTTTGCCAGCGAGTTGTGGCACAAACTCTTCTCGTCCGGCAAGTCGCGCGATTTCGCGCATGACCATCAATGTCAATTCCCCTTGCGCTTCGCGGTCGTCCGCGCGATCGGCGTAAAACGAAACGTCGATCGGCTCGCCAAACGTGACTTTGGTCTTGGTCATGATGAAAAACGGACTCCAGGCGGTGCCGCTATAGGGCGAGCCTTCGATATAGCATGGCACAATCGGCACGCCTGCTTTAAGCGCGATCATAGCCGCGCCGGGACGGACCGGCAGAAGGAATTCGTCCGTCATATTGATGCGTCCCTCGGGAAACATCCCAATCACTTTGCCGTTTTGCACATGGCGAATCGCCAGTTTAGTCGATGCGGTATCGATACCGCCGCGGTTGGTCGGAATCACCTCCACCAACCGCAGAAACCAACCAAAGGCAATGCTCTCGCAATATTCCTTGGCGACCATCCAATGCACATCGCGATGGGCAATCACTTGTACAAAAAATGGATCGATACTGCTGCGATGGTTGCTGACAATCACCGCTCCTTCGTCGGGACGTAGCGGCAAGCCTCGAGGCAATTGTGCCCGCCACTGAATCTTCACCAACACCATGGCCGGCAAATAGAGTAGCGTTTGCGCGAAGGTATAAGGACTGCGACGAAAACCCATCGCCATCCATACGATAACTGCCACGCACAGCGATAGGAGAAACAGGATAGCCAAAGCTTGTTGCAACATCGCGACCCGCGGCAAAGATCAAACAAGGAAGCTGGAACGAAGTTGCTCCATTCTACCTTGCGGCGAGTACTCGCGCGAGAGGCGAGTCGCGGAATTCACTCTCGAGACCCTCGTGTCCCGAATATCAACCGGCCAAACGTAAGTTACGTTCCCCTTGCATCACGACCGGCGCTTCGGCGTCGAAATGGAACTCCATGAGGTAAGCGTCCTCGACAGTGTCGTCGTAGAAATCGCGGAGTACCGAAATCGCGCGGAAGCCGAGATCGCGAAAGAAGAGTTGTGCGTCGAGGTTCGTTTCGCGAACCTCCAGTAAGATGCGACTGCGGCGTTGCGGCGACAACTTCCCAATGAGCTTGACCGCCATTTGCGAGCCGACACTGCTGCGACGAAAATCGGGATGCACCGCGAAATTGAGGACGTGCAATCGGTTCTTATGCAACTCATAGATCATGAAACCGACAATGCGCTCATCACGTTCGGCGACCATGCCAATGCAGTTGCGCTGGCGCAGGCAGCGGATGAAGTCTTCCTCGGACCAAGGAAACTCAAAGCTGTGCCCTTCAATGCCGAGAACTTCCGGCATGTCGCGGCGAATCATCCAACGGATATGCACGTTGACACGCTGTTTGAGGGGAGCTGGCATCGTTCGCGTTCCCTGCTGCAAAGCACTCGCCCGAATGGTTTAAGGCCGCGTCGTGCGAGCCTTCCGAAGGGCCGGATATTAACAAAACCTCATGTTCGCTCCAAGACGAACTCCTCGCGTGAACACGGATGATCACAAAAATGTTTTCGCTAGCAAACGGTGATCATACGACATCAAGCGGCGCGCGATAGCAATTCGACAGGCCGCAATTGCAGATCTTCGATCACACTGCCTACTGCCGGGATATCTGTGGTTAGCCACAATTCACCTTGCAACTTGAGCCAGACGAGCAGACTAGGCAAGACCTTGAATTGATATGGCTCTAGCAGGCTTCGCTGGAGCCAATCCGGCGCTAGATCGCTTGAGGAAAAGCCGGAGAGTAGTACCGTGAGCACTACCAGTGCGATGTTCGCCCGCGTGACGGGGCGGGACGCGAACCAAACCGCAACACCTGCGGTAGCGATGACAAAGGTTGGCGATTCCGCTTTATGATTGAAGAGCACAACCCACATCAATACTGACGCCAACATGCCGAGCCGAAACCGCAAACTCTTAAATTGACTTCGTCGCAAGATAGGCGATAGCAAGATCAGTCCTCCGATCACCACGGTAATCGTCTTATGGCCTGTAATGCCAAACCACGCCGTCAGCAAACCCATCACCGACATGCCGAGCGAGGCAGCATGATCGCCGCGCAACATATTCCACCAACTCTGATATTGCTGCGCCAATAGGTCGGGGGAGGTGAGCAAAAGCGGGATGATGGCGAAGCCCACGCCTATGCCAACCATCCACGCAGCGGATTTCACTTTGTGGGGATACAACATCCAGAGCAGCAACACCGCGACGCCGAAAATCTTGATATAGAACGTCCAGGCGAGGGCTGTTGCAGCAGCCGCCAAGCGCTTTCGCTCCCAATAGACACAAGTGAAAATCATCGCCGCGGCCACCAAGGCATTGCTTTGCGAGTTCTGTAAATTGGTAAGTAGATCTTTCGCCACAATCCATGCCGCTCCCGCTGAGCTGGCGGAGGAAAGCGGCAGCGAACGCAAAGCGCATAAGAGTAAAAGTGCGCCGGCGACATTCCAAATGATCAATCCGACTACATCCGGGATCTGCGTCAGTGGCCACATCGCTGCAGCAAACGTGGGACTGTACTTATAGAGATCCCATTGCTCCTGAGGCCAAAATTGGTACAAGTCTTGACCTTCCGCCAAGTGCTCGCCGGCATTGCGAAAGATCACATAATTGTTGTAGTGCGTAACATTGTGGCCTTCAACGACATCGATTTCACGATGAAAATTGTCGACGCTGGCAATGATCGCCAACAGCGCATAGACCGCGAACAACAAGCGAGGGTCTCGCCAGATTTCTCGCCAAGGTGTCATTGTCTGCATCCTTTCGCGGAATAGCATCGCTCAATGCGGGCGATTGATTCAAGACCAATCGATGCTAGCAGAGCTTACTTTGTGGATTTGAGCTTGATCTTGTCGATTGCTGCTGGCATCCGTTACGATGCGTGCCTGGATGGCGGCGAAACTGCCGTTGAAAAGCTGCAACTCTGTCGAAAGGATGCGACCGATGGCCCTCACTTTGCGCGAAGTCGCTGCGCTCGTCGCTGGCCAGTTGCATGGCGATGGAGATGTACTTATCAACGGCGCAAATATTCTCCGCGACGCCCAGGCCGGTGAAATCACCTTGGCTGAAGGCGACAAGGCCGCCAAGCAGCTGGTGGATTGTGCTGCGTCCGCTGTGATCGTCGGCAAGTTACCAGAAACGCCTGCGATTCCCTACATTCAAGTCGAAAACCTCCACACCGCGTTTGCGTTGATTGTGCAGCATTTTCGTCCAAGTCGAAGCAACGTCGCGCGCGGTATCCATCCCGCCGCCATCATTAGCCCGACAGCTAAGATTGCGGATGATGTTCACATCGGCCCGCAGTCGGTGATCGGCGACGAGGTGGAAATCGCCAAAGGCGCAACGATACATAGTGGCGTTGTCATTATGCCGGGGAGCTGCATCGGAGCAGGGACGACGATTTATGCCAATGTCGTGCTGTACGAGAACACAATCGTCGGCGAGCATTGTATTCTGCATTCCGGGGCCATTCTCGGTGCGAATGGATTTGGCTACAGCGTTGTGCGCGGTCGGCACGAGATTTCGCCACAGCTAGGCTATGTCGAGCTTGCCGATCACGTTGAAGTCGGCGCCTGTAGCACGATCGATCGCGGCACCTATGGCGCGACGTACATCGGCGAGGGAACGAAGATCGACAATCAGGTGCAAATCGCTCATAATTGTCGGATTGGCAAGCACAACCTCTTGTGTTCCCAAGTGGGCATTGCTGGCAGCGTGACGACGGGTGACTATGTCGTGCTGGCCGGACAAGTTGGCGTGCGCGATCATGTGCATATTGGCGAACGCGTGCAGCTCGGTGCCAAGGCCGGCGTGATGACGGATGTTCCCGCTGGCAGCACGTACGTTGGCATTCCCGCCGCACCGGAACGCGAGTTCTTTCAATGCCTGCACGGTTTTAACAAACTGCCCGAGATGCGCAAAGAGTTTAAGAAACTGCAACGTGACGTGGCTGAACTTAAGAACCACACCGCATCCAAAGATCAGCGCGACGCCGCCTAGTCGCTGCTCGCTCCGCGAATGTAGCGTTCCTTATTAGAAATATCGCTCTCCCCATCTCTGCCATGTCGTCGATCATGCCAAACAACGGAGAGCAACGCTTGGGCCTAGTGGCGGGTTGGGGACGCTTTCCGTTGGTGGTTGCCCAGGCGCTGAAGCGCGAAGGTTATACCATCGTCGGTTTAGGGATCAAGGATCACGCCGATCAAGACCTCGCACCGCTTTGTGAAGCCTATCATGAAGTTGGCCTGGCGAAGCTCGGTGGAGCGCTGAGATTTTTCAAGAAGCATCGCGTCACTTCAGCAACGATGGCGGGCAAGATCCATAAAGTAAAACTCTTTCAACGCTTCGCCTGGCTCCAGCATTTGCCGGATTGGCGCTGCGCGAAGGCGTTTGCGCCGAGCTGGCTGTGGAAAACACGCGATCGCACGGACGACACGTTGCTAGGCATCGTGGTTGAGGAATTCGCCAAGGATGGCATTCATTTCGCACCCGCCACCGATTTCGCACCGGAGCTACTCGTGAAACATGGACAAATCGCTGGTGCTCGCCTCACGCACGCCCAGCAAAAGGATATCGAATTTGGCTGGCGCTTGGCCAAGGAAATGGGGCGACTCGATGTCGGACAAAGTGTAGCGGTCAAAGGACAAGCGGTGCTCGCTGTGGAAGCGATTGAAGGAACCGACGAATGCATTCGTCGCGCCGGATCGCTCTGTACACAAGGCGGATTCACTCTTGTGAAGGTTGCCAAGCCGCAGCAGGATATGCGGTTCGATGTGCCAACGATTGGGCTGGGAACAATCGAAACGCTCGCGGCCGCTGGCGGCAAAGTGTTGGCGGTGGAAGCGGAGAAGACCATTCTCATCGATGAAACCGATGTGATCGCCTTCGCGAATCGCCGTGGTATCAGCATCGTGGCGTTGCATGCCAGCGAGATGCTACAAGCGGCCGAGGCAGCGTGATTTTTAATTAGCGTTTATCATCTGCGGGCCATCGATTCAGGCTGTAGTTTCTCCCTGCCCGCTCGCGTACAATCACGTACATCCGCCACCATTCCGCCCACGTCGGAGGTTCCATGCGTCTGCGCCAGCTGATTTGTATTGCTATTCTAGTTGCTCTCTCCGCATCGCTGCGCGCCGAAGATTGGCCGCAGTGGCGCGGGAAAAATCGCGATGGCGTGTGGACGGAAACAGGCGTAGTCGAGAAGTTCGCGGAGAAGGAACTCAAGCCCAAGTGGCGAGTGCCACTGGGGCCTGGGTATTGCGGGCCGACGGTGGCGGGCGGTTTGGTCTATGTGATGGATCGGCAGACGCAGCCTAAACAAATCGAGCGGGTACATTGCTTTGACGCCTCTACGGGCGAAGCCGTTTGGACGCAGGCCTATGACTGTTTGTACAAAGGGGTTGGCTACGAAGCGGGACCCCGGGCGAGCGTTTCCATCGATAACGGGCGGGCGTACGCGCTTGGTTCCATGGGACATCTAAACTGTTATGACGCCAAGAGTGGAGAAGTGCTGTGGGCGCGCAATTGCCATGACCTCTACAAAATCGAAATGCCGATTTGGGGCATTGCTGCCTCGCCGCTCATTTACAAAGACCTCGTGATCGTACATATCGGCGGCAAAAATGCCTGCGTCGTGGCGTTCGATAAGAACACCGGCGATGAAAAATGGAAAGCACTCAATGATCGAGGGCAATACTCCGCCCCGATCCTCGTTCGTCAAGGAGAGAGCGATGTCGTCATCGTGTGGACGGGTGATTCCGTCGCCGGCCTCGATGCCGCTTCCGGCAAAGTACATTGGCGTCACGCGTGGCATCCCAAGAATATGCCCATTGGCGTGGCGACGCCGGTGGTCGATCGTGATCGCGTGTTTCTGACGTCGTTTTATGACGGCTCATTGCTCTTAAAACTCGACGCCGACAAGCCGACCGCGGAGAAAATCTGGCAGCGCGTTGGTCCTAGTGAGCGCGATACGGAGGCACTGCAATCGATCATCGCGACACCGATCATCCTGGGCGACTATGTGTACGGCGTTGATAGCTATGGCGAACTGCGCTGTCTCGATTTGAACAACGGCGATCGCATCTGGGAGGATCTCACGGCGGTCCCTAAAGCGCGCTGGAGTACCATTCATTTTGTCCGCAATGCCGACAAAGTCTGGATGTTCAACGAGCGCGGCGAATTGATCATCGCCAAACTCTCGCCAGAAGGCTTCGAGGAGATCAGCCGCGCCAAATTGTTGGAACCAACCATGGACCAACTCCGTCAACGTGGCGGTGTTTGCTGGTCGCATCCAGCATTTGCGAACAAATGTATCTTCGCTCGCAATGACAAAGAAATGGTTTGCGCAAGTTTGGCGGCAGAATAGACGCTGCTTTGACTGGCATTTTCGCCCTGTACCCCCACACTTTCCAGCTTGACCCCTCCCGCCCATCCTGTAGAATCTTCGGCTGGACTAACAGGGTTTTTCCCATTGCATTTCTAGCTGGGGCCACAGAAATGCCATGTTCACAATCGTCATTAACACTCGGTCGTGCTAGAACGAGCCCGGTCGCAGGAGGCAGCGGCCTACATGCGAATCGCCTGCAAGCATGACTGGTTGACGATTCACGCGCCAGCCAAGCTGAATTTGTTCTTGGAGATCCTCGCCAAGCGGCCCGATGGATTCCACGAGTTGGAAACCGTAATGGTGGCGGTCGCGGTCTTCGATACGTTGCGACTCGCTCCGCGCATGGATGGCGATATCCAACTCCTAACACGCATCAATACGCATTCATTTTCTGATTCGTTAGGCGACGTCCCTGCGGGAGCAGATAACATTGTTGTGCGGGCTTTGCAGAAGCTCCGCACCAAGGCGAATATATCGCTGGGGGCAAACGTTCAATTGACCAAACGCATTGCTTCCGCCGCTGGACTAGGTGGCGCCTCGAGCGATGCGGCAGCGGCTTTGATCGCGGCCAACAAAGCTTGGAATTTGGGTTGGTCGCGCGAGCGACTTTGTGAGATCGCGGCAGAGCTCGGGAGCGATATACCGTTTTTTCTCGGTGGGCCGGCGGCTATCTGTCGCGGACGTGGCGAACAAATTGAAGAACTTACTGGTCTGCCGCGATTGGAAGTGGTAATCGTGCGGCCACCGGAAGGCTTATCAACGCCGGCGGTGTACAAGCATTGCCGCCCAGCGGAATCGCCGCAAAGTGCCACGAAATTGCTCGCCGCGTGGCAATGTGGTGACATTGCGGCGTTGGCGCGCGGTATAACCAACCGACTGGAACCAGCGGCGGAACAACTCTCGCCGTGGATCGATCGATTGCGAAGTGCCTTCGCGGCGCAAGATTGTTACGGCCATCAGATGAGTGGCAGCGGCAGCAGTTACTTTGGCCTGTGTCGCTCTGCGGCGCATGCTCGACGAGTTGCCGCGCGCTTGCGAGCGGTTCGACTTGGCACCGTTTATTGCACGCATACATTGAGTTTATCGACTTAGTTGACTCTCTATCGAAATTGAATTGTGAGCTGAAATGAAAGCGAAAGGGGCTACTTTTGCTTGACGCAGTGTGACGTGGCCTGGCCATCTCAGCGCGGGAGGGCCGCCACCCTTTTGCGGTTCGCAGGGAGGAATCTTGCCCATGGATATCACCGAGGTTCGCATCAAACTCATGGAGGATAGCGACGATCGTCTACAGGCGTTTTGTTCCATCACCTTCGACGATGCCTTTGTCGTTCGAGATTTGAAAATTATTGAAGGTTCGAGCGGTCCCTTCGTGGCGATGCCCAGCCGCAAGCTGACGGCGCATTGCCCGCAGTGCGGCTGCAAGAACCATTTGCGTGCGAGCTACTGCAATCAGTGCGGGCTGCGCCTGAGTGCCGATCGCGCGCCGCGCGATGCGGAAGGACGCACGAAGCTCTATGCCGATATCGCGCATCCCATTAACTCCGGTTGTCGCGAAATGATTCAAAGCCGCGTCATCGCCGAGTTTCGCATGGAACTCGACCGCTCGCGACAACCGGGCTATGTCTCGCGTTACGACGAAGACTACGAGGACGCTGGACCGGAAGAAATCCACGAAGGCGCGCCGCCGAAGTTGTCTCAACGCGTGGATGATCAGCCACATACGCCATCCGCGCCGCATGTATCCCACACTTCCCAGGCACCGCAACAGCGAGAACAACAAGGGCCGCATCGCCCTCAGTCGCAGCAACGCGCGGCGCAACCACTGCCTTCCCCACCACCACCTCCCAAGCCCAACAAAGGAGATTTTGGTGCAGGAGTCTTCTAGCAAGATGAATTTAAGACTGCCCCTGTTGCTGGGATGGGTTCGATCAACGTAAACTCGTCCTATTGATCTGGCACGAATTTCGTAGGCGGCGGAATTCGATCGCTTGGCGGTCGGCAATTCCTATCTCTCTACGGCAATCCGTTCATGGCTCTGCGCAATGTTGGTGGTTATAAAATCGAGCAAGAACTCGGCAGTGGGTCTGCTGGCACGGCCTATGTTGGCGTGCATCCGGAATCGGGCAAACGCGTCGCCGTGAAGTTACTATCGCGGCAGATGAGCCAAGATGAACTAATGCAAAAGCGGTTCATCCGCGAGATGAGCGTCATGTCGAAACTACGGCATGAGAACATCGTCGAACTCTTCGATTGCGGCCTGCACGATGACCAGTTCTTCATCGCGATGGAGTGGGTCGACTATGGCACTCTCAAACTCATCCTCACCACGCGCGATAGCATTCCATGGCGCGAGACATGCGAGTGCGCTATTCAAATTTGCCGCGGGCTGGCACTTGCGCACGAGAAAGGGATCGTGCATCGGGACTTGAAACCGGCCAACGTTTTTATTTCACAAGATGGTCATCTCAAGCTGGGTGATTTCGGTCTAGCGAAGGACGCCGATGGCATTTCGTTGACCCTGGAGGGGATGACCGTGGGCACTTGCCAATACATGTCGCCAGAGCAAATCGAAGGAAGCCGGGAAATCGACGGTCGGCTCGACCTCTATGCCTTAGGCTGCATGATTTTCGAAATGATCACCGGCAAGCAGCCCTATCAAGGTGCAACCGTGATGGAATTGTTGCAGCAGCATCAAAATGCCGCGCCTCCTGACTTGCGCAAGAGCGTCCCGAGTTGCCCCGCCGAGTTGGCGATTCTCGTGCAAGACCTGCTCGCCAAAAACATGGATGATCGCCCCGCTAACGCCACCATTGTCGCCGATCGTTTGCAAGCGATTTTGTCGGGACATACTCGCCCTGCCGGCAAAGAGCAACCGGCCTTTATCGACCGTCTTTCTGGATCGCAAGAACGCAAGATCTCGTGGAAAATGCTGGCAGCAGTTGGAGGTGTGATCGCAGTAGTGATCGCCGTCGTGATGTTGATGCAACGCAAGTGAGCGCTCGCGTGGCTCAGCGCTCAATCAATCGCTTTTGCACGATCTTCATGATGCCTTCTGCCACAACCGTTTTCGTACCGACAAGTTGCGCCAGCACGTCGCCATGGGGCGCGATGATTTCAACGCTATTGTCCAAGGCGTCCATCGCGGTGGGACCATTGAGCACCATCAGGTCACAGCTTTTCTTTTCCAGCTTGGTCAGTGCGCGGAAGCGTTGGTCGTCAGTCTCTAGCGCGAAACCCACCAGCCATTGATCGCTCCGCTTGCCGTGCCCCAGCGTGGCCATGACATCGGGCGTTTCGATCAGATGTAAATCCAGCCCATCACCCGTCTTTTTCAACTTTTGCTCCGCCACTTTCACCGGGCGATAGTCGCACGGCGCGGCAGC
This sequence comes from Pirellulaceae bacterium, assembly GCA_041752355.1. Classification (GTDB taxonomy): domain Bacteria; phylum Planctomycetota; class Planctomycetia; order Pirellulales; family Pirellulaceae; genus JAEZGD01. Next base: position 20,031 of record JBGSHH010000239.1, read on the forward strand.
GCCGATCACCCCATCGCAGGCGGGAAATTCGCGCTCGCACGCCGCGAGTAAATCCTCGGTCGAAACTACCGGCACCACGCGCGCCGCAGTGGGATATGCGACTAACACGGGCCCGCTAACAATCACCACATTGTGTCCCAAGGCAATGGCCGCTTCCGCCAGCGCTTGCCCCATCCGACCGCTCGACCCATTGGTGAGATAGCGTACCGGATCGAGGTATTGCCGCGTCGGTCCCGACGTGATGAGGATGCGAGCCATAACGAGTGTGATCAGAGTGATGGATGTAACTAACTCAAGCTAATGCCACCCGCGCACAACCGCAACGGGTGAATGGACCAAACAATTCTTGCCAGTGGCATGTTCTTGACGTAGGTTTACGATGGGTCCATTCGCTCGCGATTCAGCGGAGAATGCTCATGGGGCTGAGTTCCGTCACCAATACGGCGTTTTCTGGCATTCAGGCGGCTACCAGGCTACTGGATGTCACTGCCCACAATCTGGCAAATAGCCAAACGCCGGGATTCAAAGTAGCACGTCTGCAACTTGCGACACAAGGTTATCAAACGCTCAACCTGGGCGTCGCATCCCATGGTCCTAACAGCGGCGCAAATCCTCGGCAACTTGGCTTGGGCGTAGCGGTGGCGGCGATTGATTCGGATACCTCTTCTGGCACCATTGAGCAAGACCAGCCACTGCCACTTTTGGCCCTCGACGGCGAAGGGTTGTTCTTGCTGGAAGGACCGCGAGGCGAACGCTGGTACACACGCAATGGAAGCTTTCGACTCAATGCCGCAGGCGAGTTGACGACATCGCAGGGATATCGCGTGCTGGGACATACACTCAACGATCACGGACGACTCGACGTCACGACCTTATCGCCTATCGCCATTCATCTCGGCGAGCAAGCTGCTAGCCCGTCAACCGGCGTTGCCAAACTGGAAGGTTTTAACATCGGCAGCGATGGCCGCGTCGTTGGGCGCTACTCGGATGGCATTCAACGTACGCTCGGTCAAATTCGTATCGCTCGGTTTGCCAACCCGCAGGGCCTCTACCAACGGGCGAACAATCTGTATGAACCATCTCCGGCCGCTGGTTTGCCTTTGGAAACGAACCCCGGCGCGGATGGTGCCGCGACGATTCACTCCGCGGCGATCGAGCGCTCGAACGTCGATGTTGGCCGGGAATTGATCCATCTGGCGCTCGCCCGCACGCAGTTTCGCGCGAATCTGCTGGTGGCGGCGACGTGGCTGAGCTTTTGGGAAGAACTGCTGAATCTCCAACGCTCGACCCACTACCTATCCACGGGCGGGCTTTGAGGTCGGCCAATGGCTCTTGGTGATATCGTCAGGCGAGCGCGGATAGTGCCGTTTGAGTTCGGCTAACCACTGGCTTTGCCCAAGTCCTGAGAACATCTCGGCCGCCTCACGCCACGGCTTGGCATGCCACTCGTGCCGATCACTGCCGGATCCCATCACATCTTTTTGCTCGCTGGCATCCGCTCCATAGCACTGCGAATCGTTTGTCGATCCGCCGCCGATGCTATGCAGCAAGCACTTTGCCCATCCAACGCCAAGCGGCCCGTCGACGCCGACATGCTCCAGTCCGATTAAATGTCCCACTTCGTGTACGTGCGTTTTCTTCACACCGCCATGACTCTGTGTTTGCGGTTCGATGTCTTTGTTGTCGTACAGCTTGGAATGCGAACGAAAGAAGGGCTCGGTCGGATCCAGACGGACTGTCTCGATCGTGTGGTGGGCAACCGCTGCTGAGGAAACCATTTCGAAGCAGAATCGGCACCAGATATTGGGACGATACTTGATTTTGTAATCTTCGTAATCCCATTTATCGAAACCCGTCGGGCATTTCAACCAGAACTTCCCGTGCCAAAATGCTTCGACTTCGCGCTTAAAGCGGTATGTCCAGGTGGTAAAGTGAGAGCCCCATCTGACAATCTTGCGCGGCGTACCATCCACATCGGGGAATGTGCCGGATTGCGCGCCTCCGGGAGGATCCACCTTCTTAAAGAAAATTTTGAGCGTCAGCGTTAGATCAACATTGTTGTAACGATCGCAGACGCCACGATTGAGCGTGGCATCCCATTTGGTGCCGGTTTTAATTTCGGGGGGTGGCTTCGCCATGACATTCACTCCATCTTCCGCAGTTGCAAGTGGCCCGACGCATTCGCGCCGACGTTACCTGCTTAGCGTGACGACTGACAGGATGTTACATCAATTCTGGCCATTGGCGTCCGCGTCGCGTTTGCGTGCTTTAGCTTGGATGTCTTGCTTGGCTTGTTGCAATCGCTCCGGCCAGACAAACTTAGGCGACTTCGCCGGATCGTAACCGGCCAAATGCCCATTCAGCCGCGTTGCTGGTCGCGCATAAACCAGTTTGGTATCGCCGAAAACTTCCTCACAAAGCTTGGCGAGTTCGACATCGTAGGCTTGCAACTCTTCGCGCGTATTGACGTGATTGTGGTCATGATCGTTCTCGCGATTGTTGTCAAACCAAGATTGCACGCCTTCGGCGAAGTATTCGTGATGGTTGGTCGAAGCGTATTTTCCTTTCCAAAGCCCCGCTTTCATGGCCGTGTCGTAGGCCTTTTTCACGCGGTCGTCAAACGACTTGTCGACGTTTACCATGCCACGCAAGTGAATGTTGTGGGCAAATTCGTGAATCAAAATGTTCTCCGTAAAATACGGATCGCCTTGGAAACAAAGCAGATTCTCTTCGCCACAGGAACAAACGGGATCGTGTTGCGACCCTCCTAGCCCACGAGCCCGCGCGTCCCAAAAGTCCTTGGGCTTCAGATGCGAATGTTCTGGCACATGCGTCGTATACTCTTCGCAACCCATTACAATCAATCGCGAACCACTCTTAATCATCGCTTCGCGCACGTCGGGCCGCTTGGCCAGCAGCATGTCAACCAGATAGGCCGCTTCTTTGAGCGCATAATCATTCACGTTGGCGGAGCTCACGATTGGATAGCCACTGGCGCTCGTGTACTTTTGATAAAACGGATCGAGCTTCATCTCCGCAGGCGGCGCGGAGACAATGTATTCCGCCGCTGTTGCAGGCAAAGAGGCAAGCAGAAACGAAAGGCAAACAAGACCGACGAAAACTGGACGCATGAGGGGGGATTCCGCGACGGTTAGAGAGACTTTTTGGGAAGTGACTTCGCGCAATAAGCAGCCTACTCCCCACGGGCAGACGCTGTCAATTCAGACGTTACCCTCCTCGTATGATGGAACTTTACTTCTTTGCCACTCGCTTCAGCACCGCCGCACTCCGGAGATCCCGCAAAGCATCCTTCCCGATCCAAATCGCGGAAGGCAGCGAGGAACTCGCTAGTCGTTCAGCCACGGAACAGGCGGCGGTATGTAACTCGCGGTTTCGTTTGCCGCTGGCGCGGAGCGCCATGTTTACGGCTTTCTTCACGTAGTGACGTTCGTCGTTAGCGGCGCGCTCGATCAATCGCAATCCTTGCAGGAACGGTTCGCTATCGGAATCTTTGTCATGTACCGTAAGTCCCCACAGCAAGGCAAACGCTCCTCGTTTGACAAATTGGTCCCGCTTGCTCGCCCATTGCGGGACCTTGCTCCAAGCATGCGACGTGCGATCGAACAAGGCGAAGCAGACTGTATCGCAGATCGCCCAGTTATCGAAATCGCGACACCAGCGATCCATCTGCGCAGCGTTCACCAGAGTTGGATCATCGACATACGCCGCCAGCAAGCGGGCTTCGTACCAACCGCTCTCCCACAGCGCTTGAGCAAACGCATGATTCTTACCCAATTGCTTGGCAAGTGCTTGTATATCCTTCATTGCCACGCCGAGCGCATTGCCGGAGGGGATTGCATACTTCGCCATGCCTGCCAGCGTCTTTTTCGTGGCATGTTTTCGCAGTGACGACAACACCTCTTCGACGTCGAGCATGTCGGATGCGTGTTTTCGCTGTCTGGCGCGCTTCGTACTTGCTTGCGCTGGCTGTTGCAGACGTGCGTTCTCCGCAAGCCTAGCCTTAACCAACTTCTTCACCAGCGACGCAGGTAAAGGCGTATTCGCCGAAAAGCGTATCGTTCCTTTGCTGGTGTCATATTTCCGCAACTCTTCCTCATATTCAGCCACCATCGATCCACTCATCAGGTAGAACGCGCAGTGATTGGCAGTCGCACCCAAAGCGACCAATGGCTTGCCTTGACAACGAAATGCCGCCAGTCCGTAACTGATGCCTTCTTCGGCATCGGGAGCGCACGTGCGAATGGCGGAGCGGAGCTTTTCCAATGCGGCGCGCTGCTCCTTGCTGAGCGCCGCGAAGTAGTCGTCAAAAGTCTGAGGTTTCTTAGCCATAAACAACTGCCATGTTCCGTCACAGTCATCTTACAGAGCTTGGATATCCAACTTAACCCTCTGCAGCATCGCTTAGATGACCTGAGGGACTGGGGTCTTCAGCCTGATCGTTGCACTACAAAAACGGCTTGATTTCTTGGATGAATGACTAACTCCACAAATGTTAACGCAAGCCAGGTGTCGTTTAGATCCGGGTCGAACTCTCCGTGCCAAACGGATCGACAGGCTTTACCACCTGCATCAAGGCGGCAATGTCACGCAAGATCATACTATAAGTCTTAAAGGCAACGGCCAGTCCGCCCAGGCTTACCAACGCCAAAATCACCAACGCAACACGTTCGTTCGAACCACGAATAATCAAAAGCGACAAACCGATCAGCGGCACACCGCAGGCGATTAAGAAATACATGCCTGCCTGTTGGGAAAGTCGACGCAATTGGGCTTCGGCTTCTTCATCAACCGCGCCACGATCCATGAGCGCTGGAAAAAAGACTCGCACCGCCAGCAGCGTTACGCCAAAGAAAGGATACGCTGCCGCGACCAGGCCACAGAGCGCCAGCGAGATCCAAAAGTGCGGATAGGCTTCGATCGGCATCGTGCCATTTACCGCATGAATGGCCAGCGGATAAATCATACCGGCGATAATCCACTCCACGAGGCCGATCACCGCCGCTAGATGTCCCAGTCGCAATGAATAACGCCGCAGCGCTGCTTGCGCTTCCGGCGAGAGCTTGGTGAGCGTGCTCTTGCGTTTCATGCGTTTTGCCACTGGCCACACAAACATCCACACCAGCACTGCTCCCAACGGAAAGGCGATGCAATTGATTACCAACTGCACGCAATTGAACGCGAGCCACGCTTGCCCCTGGCTTTGCTCGGGCAGATGCCTGACGATCTCTTTCCAGTTGTAGAAGAAATTGAAACCACCAGCGAGTGCGTTGGGGAGCGTGACGACGACCAACACCGCGATTACCGGAAAACGCCGCACCCATTCGCGCCAGCCCCGTCCTGAGAACTGCAATAATCGTTGCGTATGGGGTTGTACGCAAAGCAACAGATCCTGCGCGAAATCGGCACCGTTGGCGATGCGGTCCTCAGGAGTAGGTTTCAGCATTCGCTTAAGCACTGCCAAAAGTTGCTGCGCCGTTGCGCCAGGAGGCAACGTTGGGGTTTCAAATTCACACCGCCTGCGACGATCGGTCATGGCGGCGAGCGTTTCGCTGAAATCATCGCCTATTTTTTTGTCGCAAAAAGGCTTCTGCCCACAGAGTAGTTCCCACAGTACCACCGCCAGTGAGTACAAGTCGGCGCGGCCATCGAGCGTTTCCGCGTCGCGCTCATGCTGCGGATTAAAAGCTTCCAGATGTTCCGGCGACATGTAAGCCAAACTGCCGCCAAAATAAGCCGCAGCGTTCCTATTCGGATGCGACGATAACGAACTGATATTGAAGTCGGCGAGCTTTGGCGTGCCATCGCCAGCCAACAAAATATTCGCCGGTTTCACATCGCGATGAAGCACGCCTTGGCGATGGGCATAGTCGAGCGCATGAGCGAGTTGCGCGCCCAAGCGGCAAACGACTTCGGACCAGGTGAGTTGCGACAGCGCGCGCAGCGTGTGCTGCTCAGCCATCGGCCCCAGACCACAACGCTCGGACGATTCCTCGAGAGCTTGTACGAGTTGCGCACCGCTGCGATCTTGCGGCAATAACTCTTTGGCGCGCGTCACCAGATCAGCCAACGTGCCGCCGGAGGCGAACTGCATGTAGACCAGTCGCTGCTGCCTTTCCGGCAGGCGACGTTGGTCATAGACGCGAACGATGTTGGGGTGATCTAGTTGGGCCAGCATCCGCGCCTCCTGCCCGCGATCAGCCGAAATCTTCAGCGCTACCAGTCGGCTGATGGAACGTTGTCGCGCCAAAAACACATTGCCAAATGCGCCTTGTCCGACTCGCGCGAGTAGATCGAAGTCATCGATCGAATCGCCGACATGCAATTCCGCCATGGGGCGATCGGCGACAATGGCAGTCGTTTGCGAAACATCGACCGCTCCCCACAAGCGTTCCATTTCTGCTCGTCGCCCAGGAAAGCGTGCGTAAAAGTCTTCTTGCCGGACCGCTTCGCCTTGCGACTTGCGGACGTGATATTCCTCGTGAATGAGATCGGCCGGTGGTCCGGCGGCGTTGGCAAGTTCGGGAAATTCAGTGAGATAGTCTTCCAGCAGTCGTCCTTGGCCCCGTGCGTAGCGATAGTCGAGATCCGCCTTGATAAGTTCGATCAAGACCAGGCGCCGCAGCGAACCACTACCCTCAGGCAAGTACGCCGAGATCGGTGGCGATTCGCCACGATCCCACGCCGCCATAAAGGCTTCCAAGCGATTGGTTAGCAAATCCCACGTGGCCAACGCGTTGTCGAAAGTGAGATCCATAGTCCGTAAGTGTAACTCAAATTCGTTGATTCTTCGCCAGCGATAGACTAGGCGGAAGAATATCGTTGGCGAGGCCGCACGCCATACAGAATACTGGCGACGAGGATTTCAGTGAGCAACGAAATCGCCCGCATTAACAGCGCCGAAACTATTGCAGGTGCTTCTCCAAAAGTAGGCTGAAGCAGCGCAAACACTACCAATTCACGCACACCTGCACCGCCGGGAATTAGCGAAACGATACCCGCCACGGTGGCCAAAGCCATGCTAGCGACGAGAATCGGCAGCACAGCAGCGAGATTGTTAAGATCGGCATCGGTGGTCGGCAACGATTTTAGTGCGGCCCACAGACTAAGTCCCATGAACAACCAACCGATCGCCATGGCCAGCCAGCCGCGCGACATGATGCCCCAGCGTAGGCCCTCGACAGCACTGGCCATTTGTGGACGTGCTTTCGTGACGCGTAAGAGTGCTACGACCTTACGAAAAAGTGGTGGCCAAGTGGGAATGCCTGCGCATAACCCCAAGCCTACGGCGCATCCTAGCAAGAATGTTTCTTCGCGAAATTGCAACGCCAGCACCACGGCGGAGATGACGCCGCCAACGGCCATCAGCGTGAGTGTTTCTACAAATGTTGCTAGCGCGGCGATGCCGATATCGACGCGTTCACTGCCAATCATGGTGGCGCGAATCACGACGACAAATGCTTTACCGGGAACGTACTTGCCGAGATGCCCGACGTAGTACGCGCGCAGCGCCTCCCACCAGCCAGGCTGTTGATGCATGGCAATCAACGACGCTCGCCAAAACCATGCCGCCGGCACGGTTCCCAGCAAATACAGCAGTACACTCGCAGCCAGCCAGCCCAACTTGAAATCGGTCAGCGCGAATCGATGCTTGGCAAACGTCGCTTGTGCTTCAAGACCTACTTTGTACAGCCCATATAGCACAAAGGCGAACACGATGAGGCGCGCCAGCCATTTGAGATAGGGCCAGGCAGCTTTCAGTTTGGTGATGGTTGGCGCGCTCAAGGCAAGATCGCTCAGGAAGTATCGAATATCCCGCAGGCGACATTGTGGCGAATGTGTCGGCAAATGCCAGTCGGCAAGCGGTAAACGCGGACGTTTGCTACAATGTGGCTCTTCGTCGATCTTGCTAAGGAAAATGCATATGTCACGGCTGGTGTCGTTTAGTGTTTTGGTCGCCATTCTGGTCGTGATCAGCGTCATTTTCTATCAAGTGATGGCAGGTTTTGTCTTGCCTCTATTCCTGGCCACGCTGTTGGTCGTAATTTTTCATCCCATGCATCGTTGGATACTGGAAAAGTGTGGCAGGCGAATGCACCTGGCCGCACTACTGACCACGCTGGCGGTTCTGATGATCGTCCTCGCGCCGGCAATCGGGGTCTTCACGTTCGCGGTGATCGAAGCTGGTTCGGCCGTGACACAGATCAATGTGGAGAAAGTGCGCGATCGACTACATGAAACCAAAGTGAGCGCTGGTTTAGAAATTCCCGAGGCCGCGCGTTGGCGAGCGCTTGAGGCCCAACTCACTGCCGCGCTGTTGACGGGACTCGATGATGGCGATACAGAAGCGAAGCGAACCGCTCCCAAACCGGTGCCTGCGGATCTTACCAGGCACTTTGATGAATTGATCAGGGGACTTCAAGAGCAGAAAGTGACGCTGAACGAAGAACGTATAAGGCACGTGCACGAGCAATTAGCACAGCTCCAATCGATGGAACCCGGAACAATTGATTACGATGGCGCGGTTCAGGAAGCGCTTCGAGAATTGCGATTGCTGAAGCAAGACATGCTGGGTGGACCACTCACGGCTGCCCTCAAAGAACTCGCCAATCCTTCCGATCAGCAGATCCGCAAGACGTTGGGTACAGGGCTTCGATTCGGCCAAGATTGGCTCGTCTCGATCGCGGGTGATACCACGGCGTTCGCTGGCAACCTGGTCATCGGTCTGGCAATCATGACCATCGCCATGTTCTTCTTTTTTGCCGATGGCCCCAAAATGATTGAACAAGTGATGAAACTCACGCCGCTCGATCCGACTTACGAACGCGAACTTTTGGCGGAGTTTGATCGCGTCAGCCGCGCCGTAGTAGTCGCAACATTACTCTCCGCGATTGTGCAAGGCGCACTCGCCGGCATCGGCTACTATTTTGCCGGCTTAGAATCGGTCTTTTTGCTCATGCTGCTGACGACCGTGTTGGCGATGGTGCCGATGGTTGGTACGTCGCTGGTTTGGGTGCCAGCTTGTCTGTGGCTGTACTTTTACGAAGGACGGCCGTATGCGGCGATCGGCCTATTCATCTATTGCCTGGTGGCGGTATCGCAAATCGATAACGTCATCAAGCCCTGGGTG
>JBGSHH010000240.1:0-4477 GCA_041752355.1 Pirellulaceae bacterium
GTCCCGTTTGGGCGACTTATTCATCGACAGGCAAGCGGCGCTTCTGCGCCGCGAAGTCTTCCAGCGAGGCATCGCCCGTCTGATCGGCGATGTCTTGCAAGCGCTTTTGCACTCGCGATTTGACCAAGCCGGACGGTAAACCTTCCAGCGCCAGCGCGTACCAGTGCCCCGCGCGAATCGCGAATGCTTGTTGTGCGTACGGCCGTGCATCCGCACCTAACGCATACCATTGATCGCCCAGATCGGCTTGCTGTTCCGGTTTGGTGGGATTGCTCAAATCGATCTGCGCCAGGAACTTGAGCTTGATGTCGCCACCGCGCGTCAAATGAGCCAGGCCCAGCGGCCAATCGCGGCGATACAGACAGAGGTAGCGTCCCACCAGCGTGTTGGCCTCGGCGTTATCGGGATCGGCGGCGAGTGTCGAGCGGGCCGCCGGCACTTGGGCATAAGCCTGTTTGGCCTCGTCGATAATCTTTTTCACCTCCGCGAGTTGCTGGATGTCGCGCTGTTGATCAATTCGTTTGGCAATGGTCGTCGCCGATTCGAGCGCGCGTTCCGCAAGTTCGAATTCGTCTTTCGCGAGCGCTTCGTTGATGACCTTTACGCACTCGGCGAGTAATGACTTCGCGGCCGCTTCGCTGGACAAACTTTTGGCGAGCGTTTCAATCGCCTTCGATTGCAGCGCGACGCCGTCGACCTGATAGTGCGTGGTGATCCCGTCGATCGCTTGCAACGTGCTGGGAACATCGCCGGTGCTTTGGGCGATTTCTTGCGCCAGGTTGAGAATCAGATAATAGCCCACCGCGTCGGCTTGGATTTCCTCGGACTTGGCCAGCAGTTTAGCGACCAACTCGTGTTTCTGTTGCGGCGTGCGAGCGCGATCATATTCGTCTTTGTAAAGTTCCGCGAGAATCTTCTTGCCGGTCCTCTGCGCGAGTGCATCGGGAATTGGTCGGCGCGTCTCCACTGCGGGACGATCCGTGATCGGCGGCAAACGCTCCTTGGTTGGGGGAGATGTAGGCGTCAGTGCCGCGGGATCGCCAGCATCCACGATCATCGGAGGCGGTGTTCCGCCGACAGGCAAAAGCAACTTCACCGCGTCAAACGCCTCTGCTTTGGAGATGGTGAACATGGCGGCGAGATCTTCCTGGGTGGCTTGGGGGGCGATGCGTCGGACTTGCCCACCACCAATGATTGCCAGTACGCCATCCGCGCGACGAGCGAACAAACCGGCGCGCGCCCCGTTCGCGCGATAGGGGGCATCGGTCGGAGCGGTCCAAGGCACCGCGCGCTCGTCGTCCGCTTCCACCACCAATACGCTATTCGTCAGGCCGTCGGTGAAATGGCGCGGTTGTCGTGCTTGATCGGCCGCCACAAAGGCAGAGTCCGGTCCGACGATCGCGATATAGTTCGTGCGCGCGTCGGTGGCGCCGAGCGATTGATACTCCGGCGGAATCTCCGCCAGCAACTTCTTGTTAACCGGCGCGTCCCACGGTTGATAGATGTTGAACTTGCGATAGAGCTCCTCGTAGCCTAAGTAGGGCAAGATCTCGACGCGCCAACTCAACAGCGGCGTGGGATGATCCTCGATGTAGTTTCCCAGTCGCGGATACTGCCCTTTGTCTTGCAAATAGGCTTCCAGCGCCGCCGCGATCTTCGTCAGGTGTTCCACCGCTTGCGCCGTGCTGGGTGGATCGATACTGGCGACCGGCGCGACGGCAGGCGCGGGACCGGGAGCTGTCGAGGGTTCGACCGCCGGCTTGGTCGGCGATGGATCCGGTGTTGTTGGTTCCACAGCGACGGCTGGCGGTGTGGGTTGAGCATCGCCAGGCGGAGTGGGTGACGCGTCTTCGCTTTCCCCGGGGCCGGGTGGGGGTGGCTCGGCAACGGTGACTGCCGTATCCTCTTCATCGTCGCGCACGATCGCCCGCCGGCGCAATTCCGCCATCGAGGAGGTGGTCGAACAGCCACCACAGCCTGGGATGGTCACCAACATCGCCGCCAACAACAGCCACATCCACGCGCGCATCGCTTCACCCTCCCACATCGCCCGACGAAACCGATTATTAAAACGGGTCGGCGTTAAGGTTGGGTTAAGGATGTATGAGGTTCGGTGGCGAGTTTGGCGAGTCCGCGTTACTTTTGCATCAGCAAGAACGCAATGACGTCGGCCAGTTGTTGCGGATCGAGTTGCCTCTCCATGCCGACCGGCATTAGCGACAGACCGGTACTCTTCAGTTCCTCGATATCGATGCGCAGCAGCGTCTCGCTCCGATTATCCGCCATCTTGAACGTCAGGCTGGTGGCGGTTTCTGCACTAATCATACCGCTGAGCGCGCGGCCGTCCTTGGTCAACACCACATAGCTGACAAATTGCGGGTTCACTTCGCGATTTGGATCGAGCACATTGACGAGAATCGCCTCCGCCCCTTTGTTCTTCATCGCCGCGAGATTCGGCCCAATCTCATGCCCCACGTCGCCGAGCTTATGACACTGGGCACACTGTTTCTTGAATAACTCCGCGCCACGCGTGGTATCGCCAGCAAGTTGGAGCGATTTCTGATAGGCATCGATCACCTCGCCGCGCTCGGGGGTCGTCGTCTTCGATAAAAGCTCCTTGACGGACGTGCGCACCTCATAAGGCCGACGGTCGAGCAAGAGCTTTTGTTCCTCGGTGAGTTGGCGAATCTCGATTTTCTTCGCCTGCATCGCTGCCAACAGTTCTTTGCTCCACGCATCGTCGGACAAGAGCGCCGCAATCGCTTGTTCTCGCACGGCAGGCGAAACCTGATCGAGCTTGGCAATAATTTCCGCGCTGCTCTTGGGTCGCAGCACCAACAGCGTAGCCAGCGCCTTGGACTGAACCTCGACCGGTTCTTGGATCGTCAGCAGTTTCAGTAACAGGGCCGAGCCTTGGGATTTATCCAGCGCTACCAGCGGAATCACCTGCAAGCGTTCTTTCGGTGATCGCTTGGTATCGAGCGCTTCTAGGTGGAATTTCGGCGCCAGACGTTCTAAATGGCGTTCGGGTTGCACGCTGCTCGCGGCCAGCGCGAGCAACTGCGGAATCGCGCTCGGCCCCTGCTTGCCCAGACTTCGCACGAACCGCTCAAAGCCTTCTTCCGACTTGATCGACAGTGCGATGGCAAGGCGGAGAAAACTGTCGAGATCAGCATCTTTTTCGCGTGGCACTTGAATGAGTAGGTCGTTGATCCAAGGCTCTATATTCGGGTCCCGTGATAACTCCTTGTCGGCATAAATTGCCACCAGCAGGTCGAGGCTCTGATGCTGCATCGACGTGCTAATGGCGGCTCGTATCCAGCGATTGGAAGTGTCCTCGCGCATCCGCTTGAGCACAGCCAACCAATCGGTATCCGACAGATCTCCCAGCATCCAGCAGGCTTCCAAACGCACGAGTGGATTGCGGTCGTCGCAGGCGGCCAACATCTTCTCATGCAGTATGGGGGCGTTAAGTCGTTGCCGGCGAGCAATGCGTAACGCGTGAATGCGCACGTTATCATCGGCATCCTGGCTGGCGCTAACGATCGGGCCGTCCTCTTGCGCATGTCGATCGCCGAGCGCGTAAAGCGCGTGCATCCGACCCAGTGGAGAGCGTCCCGACGACACCATGCGACTATACATCTCGATCGCACTAGCGTCCTGCCGCTCGTACAGCAACCGCTGCGCCGTATCCCGATGCCAGCCATTTTCGTGCTCCAAAAGCGCGACCAATTCGGCCGTGCTGCACTTGCTCAGCTGTGGCAACTTCGGTTGCGCAAAACCATCCGGTACGAGGCGATAGATCCGCCCTCGGTCGCGGCCACTGGTGAGATCGAGATGCTTCTTGATGACCGGCGGCAAACTGGCGGGATGTTCGATCACTTCGCGATACATATCGAGAATGTAGAGCGTGCCATCGGGCGCGTTGAGAAACTGCACGGGGCGGAACCACGTATCGCGCGATGCAACGAACTCTTTCTTTTCATCGATACGTTCGGCGATCAATTCCACGCCATGGGGCTTCAGTCGTTTGCGATGGACAAGATTGCCGCCGACATCGCCAACAATCGCCAGGCCGCGATCCTCCTTCGGCCAGGCGTGGCCCCGATAGATCGTGATGCCGGTCGCGCCGGTAAAATAACCCGCCGCGCGACCACCCCCTGCGACAATGCCGGGAACGATTCCTTTGGGGCGCAGGCGAGTGCGAATCTCGCGCCAGGGCTCGACCGGGCTAATGCGAAAGACATCCGCTTGCGGGCCATCGGCGGCGATGCCGATCCGCGGATTGGGTGGCACCAGATACGGATTGCGCGCCAGATCGGCATCCTCCAGCATAATGAGTTGAATGTGATCGCTATTGCTGCATACGAACTTCCGCCCCCAATCATCGAAGCACATGCCATGCTGGCCGCCACCACTGGTGACGATGAACTGGCTGGGGTCGCGCGGATCGAAAGCGAAGTCGCGGCCGCGCAGT
>JBGSHH010000241.1:0-3273 GCA_041752355.1 Pirellulaceae bacterium
GGCAACGGAGAGCCCTTTGAACCACATGCCAACTCCCCAAGCTGCCGCCGTGACGGCGCCGACCGCGAGCCATCGGCGGCGTGCATAATTGACATAGCGATTGGATCGAGGACGAGCGAGCGCGGTGACAATCTCGCTCAATGCTTGTTCCACGGCAACAGCCGAAGCAGGGCGTTGATCTGGGGACTTGGCGAGCATGGCCTCTAGCAGCCCTTGTAGTTGCCGCCTGGGCGCTGCCGCCAGTTCGACCGCGCTCCAGTCATAGCGCGGCGATTCACTGCGATGCGCCGCCAATTTGCCAGCCAGGCTCTCGTAATGGCTAAACGGAGGCCTACCAAAGAGCAGAAAATACAACGTGCATCCCAGGCTATAGATATCGGCGCGGGCATCGGCCGAGTTCGCCTCTTCGATTTGTTCGGGCGCGATGAAATCCGGAGTGCCGGTCATCCACGATGTGCCGCTGCACTCGTCGCTTGATTCGACCGCGTGACGTGCGATGCCGAAATCGACCAGTTGCAACTTGCCAGCGCCATCGATCAAAAGGTTGGAGGGCTTGAGATCGCGATGCACGATACCCCTGTCATGGGCATATTGCAGGCCTTGGCAGGCTTGGGCGAGCCAGCGGCAAGTATCTGCGACGGGAGGAACTCCGTGTCGTGCGACGTGGGATTCCAAATCCTCGCCGGCGACGTAGTCCATCACGAGATAGGGAATGCCATCGTCCTCGCCAGCGAAGCGCGCGCGGACAATATGCGGATGATCGAGCGCGCCGAGTGCCTGCCATTCACGCAGAAAGCGCTGTGCCAAATTGGGACGCTCCGCCATGGGGTCGGCGGCCAGGTCCGCTGCGACCAGGCTCGCTCGCAAGCGTTTGACCGCGACCTGACAGCCCAGATTGCGATCGATGGCGAGGTAGACATCCGCGAGACCGCCGGAACCGAGCAGACGCTGGATGTCGTACGATCCAATCCGTTGAATCGCCGTGGGAATGATCGTATCGAGTCGGGACAAGGCGGAAATAGTCATGGCGAAGGTCTCGCGTCGAGGAAGCGATGGGCGTCGGCAGATCGAGTTCGTAGGTCCAACGCGAAAACCACTGTGTGGCTGCGCGCTGTCCCAGGAAGAAAGATAAAAATCGCCGCGCAGCGAAACGCAGTGACCGTCGTATTCATTGTGAAGTGGGAAGTCCCAAACGCCCTTGGAAGGAAACAGCCGTGAACGACGACCGCGGTGCCGATTCCGCTTTCACGAAACTCCAGCGCTTGCCCCCCGCGCTACGAAACAACCTGGCGATTCTGTTGATCGCACTCGTTGGTGTTGGTTTGCTCGTATCGAATCAGGTGGCGACACGGCCAGCGGGAACGACAGCTGGTACTTCTTGGCTGGAGCGTTGGCGGATCTGGCCATGGTCCTCTTCGGCCACCACCGTCGATAAGACCGCCGATCGCTTCCTGGATGTCTCCCAGAAAGCGGCGGGAGCTAGTCAACGTTTGCTGGAGCGCGTGATGGATGAAGTCGACAAGCGACTGCCGGAAACGGACAGAGCGGACGCGCCGGCGACTTCGCCAGCCGATTCAACCAAACGCTAATTTGTGACCGTGAGGAGGAAGTATGTGGCTACAACTGCGGGAGATTTGGCAAGCCAGTCCGCTGTTTCGCGGAGTTTGCGTGGCGACTGGTGTGACGGCGGTGGTGATATATCAAATGTCGACCACGACAACGCCCGCTCCCTCGCCGTCCCCAGCGACAGCAGCGAATCCTGCAGGAACCTCGCCGACCGCCGCCAGTCCGTCACCGGCTCCTCCACAGTCGGCGGATGCGCTTGATGCGCTGCGCGATGTGGGACATGTCGGATTAGAGGTCGCCACCGAAACCGCCAAAGTGGTGCGCGACGTCGTGACTTCGCCCTGAAGCATGTTTTCCACCAATGCATTCAAACCAGGATTGCTTCTATGTTAACCAAGCAACAACAAGCCGAATACAACCAGCTCGTGAAGCAACGTGATGCCGCTTTGCAAGAAGCGATTGCTACCCACAACGAACCAAAGCGCTATAGCGAACGCGCCGCGAAACTCGAAGATAAAATCATGACCATGCCGACTTCTCCTCAACGGGCGAAGCTGGAGGGGGAATTAACGGCAGTTAAACAGAAAATAACGACGCTGGAGTCGCAACAACGAACCGCGCTGCAAACGTACTCGCGCGCGGAAAGTAAGCTATCGTCCTTCCAGAACAAAATTGGCTGTCCTTTGACGCGAAGCGACTGTGTCAATCGTTCTCTTGATAGCAAAGCAGAGGTCTACCTGCGCGCGGCCGACAGGAATGTAACGACGCATGCCAGGGGTTCTCGCGCGAAAATGAAGGAGGCAGTGCGATTTATGGAGCATCACAAGGAAAGTCCGCTGACGACCCGCGACTTCGCTCGCGGCACGGATTTCAGCCAGCCGGTTCGAGCGCGCTGGAGCGACCCAGAATCGGGCGTTAGCAATCGTCTCCGGCGCGGGACGATTATTAGTCGCTATGAACAAGATCCCACGGCCCCGCGGAAAGCAAAGTCCAAGTCCGATTCGACGAGACCTCGGGCCGCATACTATGGAGCACCATCCGCCAGTCCCAACCGCAAAGGAATCGTATGGGAGAATCGCCCGCACAAACGCTATCAGGCGAACGATCGCGTGGCATGCTTAGAATCCACCGCAATCGCGACGCGCGATTTCTGGACGAAGTCCGACAAGCGAGTTGACGTGGGCGGCGGCGCTAAGCAGTACTTCATCCCGGGCGTGGAACAGCGCAAGCTGTCGGAAGTGAAGCAAGTGAGCCCAAGCGGTGCCACCGCCACGAAAAGCCGCCCTTCGCGCACGCCAGTCAAACGCGCTACGAATCCACCCCAACAAGCAACCGCCAAGCCTGCGCCCATCAAAACAAACGCGGCGCCATCTTCACAGCGAGCATCCTTACCTGCCACTGCACCCGCACGAACCGCGCCGGCACGCGCTGCCACGACACCTGCGCCGACAACACGACCAGCCATGCCGACGACAAATCGTTCCTCGCCGCCAGCACCGACGATGAAGAAATAGCGACGAATAGCTAGGGATTCGCCGGCGCGGCCGCGCGACTATCGACCCGCGCCTTCACGGGCGAATCGGCGGGGGCAGAGGCGGCGATGTCCCACATCCGTTGGCCATCTTTCCAGCCCCGACTGCGATACCGAGCGGCGAGAATGTAGGCCAAGGCGGGGCTCGACTTCTTGCCTACCATGAACAACGCCAC
>JBGSHH010000242.1:0-3473 GCA_041752355.1 Pirellulaceae bacterium
TCTTGATTGTACTGCTGCAACTCGCCGCGAATGGTGTGGTAGTTGGTCAGCGGATCGGTCCCATCGGTTGGCGACGGCTCGACGAGATGAATCAAAATGCCAGCGCGTTCGATATGCCGCAGAAACTCATGCCCCAGCCCCACGCCAGCGTGCGCGCCTTCGATGAGCCCCGGGATATCGGCCATGATAAACTGCCGCTCGGAATCGATCCGCACCAGGCCAAGGTTGGGATACTTCGTCGTGAATGGATAATCGGCGATCTCAGGGCGAGCTTTCGACAAACGACTGAGCAGCGTGCTCTTGCCTGCATTGGGTTTTCCCAGCAAGCCCACATCGGCGATCACCTTGAGTTCAAAGATCAGATGGCGATGCTCTCCTTCGCCACCGGGTTCGTGTTCGCGCGGCGTGCGATTGACTGAGGTCTTGAAGCGCGAGTTCCCTTTGCCCCCGCGACCACCTTTGGCAGCAACAAGCGTTTCGCCTTCGGCCTTCAAGTCCTTGAGGATGAAGCCGTGCTGCGCATCGATCACCACCGTCCCCGGCGGCACATCGATAATCATGTCTTCGGCTTTGCGACCGGAGCGATTGGACCCGCTGCCATGATCGCCGCGCCCCGCCCGCCAGATCTTCTTATGCGCGAGCATCGAGAGACTATCAACGCCTGGCTTGGCGATAACGAGGATGCTGCCACCATCGCCACCGTCGCCGCCATCGGGACCACCGTGCGGCACGTACTTCTCGCGACGGAAGCTGCATGCCCCATCGCCGCCATTGCCGGCCTGCACTTCGATTTGAACACGATCGATAAACATGTGCTTGGTTTGTTTCCGTAGCAACGTAAAAGGGACGCCCTGTTAAGGACGTCCCTTGCATTTTATGGGTTCGCCGTACGGCACGGCCAGTCGCCTGTCGGCACAGCCGGTTGCTGCGTGGCGATCTAGTTGACGGCAGCAGGCACGATATTGATGCGGCGGCCTTCTTGATCGAACAGGACCACGCCGTCGACCAACGCCCACAAGGTGAAATCCTTGCCTTGGCCTACATTCTTACCAGCGCGGAACTTGGTTCCCACCTGACGAATGAGGATGTTGCCGGCGATCACGCGTTCGCCACCAAACTTCTTGACACCCCTCTTCTGGGGATTGCTGTCACGACCGTTGCGGCTAGAGCCACCGCCCTTCTTATGAGCCATTTCTCAAACCCTTTTTCTCTGAGACTATCGCGGATATTGGAGAGCAGACGCGGCTGGCCGCGCGCTTACCTGTTGGTGTCCGATTACCTTCGGCAAACCCACAAGCTTAGCGATACATCCAGAGGTAATCAAGCGGGGAAGTGACGCCATAAATCTCTAGCAGCTCCTGCTGACGCGAGGGATCGGTATCCAGCGGAATTCCGTAGCGAATCTCCGCTTCGTGCCCCAACACAGCATCGCCGGGCCGCCAAAAGTTAATTTGGAGGGTTTTGGTCGTAAACGTGCGGCCGGTTCCGGGGGGATCACCTGCCTTGTAACCGCCTGGCGGATCGACGAACTCGTAGGCGTTGGTCAACCCTTGGATGAAGATGGAGCAGAAATCGACATGTGGATCGACATCCTCCCAAATCGCGACACCCCAGACACTCCGATCATTCTTGCTGTCGCTAACCGGAATCGGCACCTTGCTAATGCTGACCGAGTCGTACAGTTTCACACCGATCCGCTCCCGCTCCGCAATCGGCTTCATGGCGGCGGGAATCACTCGGTCGAGATACTCCTTATCCATGTAGTTCTCGGCGCCACCACCTGTCGTGCCCGGCTTGCGCACCATGGCGCGCAACACGAAGTGCGGGAAGAAATAAATGTTCTGGTTGATCTTGTCGATGGCAACCGTCTTATGCTTCCAGGCGTCTTCTTCGAGTTTCAGGCCGAGATGATAGCCATTGTTCTTCACTTTATAGACCGAATACCACAGCTTCTTCCGCTGCATTTTGCCGTTGGGTTGCGGTAGATCGACATCGATCATGCGCAGCGGCTTGAAGGAATATTCCAGGTTCCAGATCGAGCGGCGGAAGATCGAGTCTTTCGCGAGTTCGCGGAGCGTGGCCCCTTTGTGGACCACATCCTCGGCCCCTTTTTCGGAATAGTTAGGTTTCCACGTCGGCACGGTGGGATTGGCGAGCAGTTCCACAATCGGACGCGGCAACGTGAAGGTTTCCGCCGGTTGCGGGTCAGCGGGAATCGTCGTCAAAATGCCTGGCGGAAGCTTCTTGCCGCTCCCCATCGCAGGCGGTTCTTGCGCCTTGCCGGGCGCGCAAAATACCAACGCGACGACTATCAGCGACATCATACCGAGCCAAAACCGCTTCATACTGCCACCTGTCCGCGCGAGCGGGGACGAAGAATCCGGGATCACCGACCTAAACACCGAGTATAGTTGCCCATTTTCCCCAGGGTCAAGTTTTTCGGCAGAAAGTCTCCAATTGCCACGCTCAATGTTCCGGTTGGGAGGAAAGGGCCGTTCATCGATTCGTTCCAGCGCGCGAAGATTATTGCAACCCCGCCGGGCCAACAAGGGGCAAGCACGGCCCATACTCAGCTTTGGAATTACAAGAGCGCGGGAGCATCGAATCGATTACAAACTTTTGTCGCTAAGTGTCAGTCCAGTCTCACCTTGCGTCAACAAGAAGGTGGACCGCATTCACTAGGGGCCCTCTAGTAAAATCGCAATTTTTCCCGTTGCAACAACCATCATGGCAACAGACGAACAAGACATGGCGATCCCCCTCCAACGGAACGAATCCATCGGCGCTCGCCCCCAACCCCCAAGCATAGCAACTGCGCGTGCTGTCGTCAATATATCTTTCAAAATTAGTTAACCATAACATACCATTCCCTGCGATGACGTCTTCTCAATTGTCGCCTGCTTGCCCCACGGCGAACGTGGAGCGGCCGCGAACGACGAAGTCAGACGTGGCTTAGGGCGTGGAGAAACGCGCTCGTCGGCGCTCCCATTTTTGAGAATTCATGCCGATTGTTGGCGACTGTGCAAAGGGGCGAGTAGGCGCCGAGCGAGCTTTCCGCAGAATCGCTGGTCGGATGACTTCCTTCACGTCGCGCGCTAATTTAGAATCCGATCTTTCCCCAACCGCGTTGGTTCCCCAGCCTTTCCCCTCTATCCCGCTTGAGCCTGCCCATGAACGGCATCCGTTGGAAGCTGTCGGTGATGATGTTTCTGGAGTTTTTCATTTGGGGGGCGTGGTTGCCGCCGAGTTTCGGCTTCTTCGGCGAAGGGGCGATGGACTTTGAGCCCTGGCAAAAGATGCTGCTCAACAACGCTTTTCCGGTCTCCGCGATTATCGCGATGTTCTTTGCGAATCAGTTTGTGGATCGGAACTTCGCTGCGGAGAAGTTTCTGGCGATTAGCCATTTGATTGGCGGTTTGGCCATGTTGGCGTTCGGCTACTTCGCCTGGGCGCATTTTCAAGCGGAGCAAACG
>JBGSHH010000243.1:0-3148 GCA_041752355.1 Pirellulaceae bacterium
GTTATTGCACAAAGGCTTCAACCGAGCTGCGACAGAACCTGGCTCTCTACAGCAAGCGATGCTCGAGCACCTGGGGATTCTTGAAGCCTTGGAAGCGAAGGATGGCAAGCTGGCGAGAGAGCGGATGATGAGCCATATCACGAACTGGCAGGAATACTTCCTGCGCACGATTCCCAGCGTCTGCACCAAGACTGCCTAATAGAATTCCGAAGGTGAGTTAGCATGCAAAGTCTCCGCTATATCTCCGCGTTGGCCTTTTGTATCGCGTGGACTGTATTTGCGCCGACGCACCCCACTGCACTTGCGGCCGACGACGCGTCGGCAACATTCGTCAAGCAAGTGATTAAAACGCATTGCGTTGAGTGTCATGGACCAAACAAGCAGGAAGGTGACGTCCGTCTGGACGATCTATCAACCGACGAGAACCAAGATGTCTCTCGTTGGAACTTGGTGCACGAACAACTCCGTGGGGGACTCATGCCGCCGGAGGAAGAACCCAGGATCGCCCGCGAAAAGCTGACCATGGTACTGGAGTGGCTATCTCAGCAAGCCAGCCAGCAACGGCTCCCCTTGCCAAACCAAGGAAACTTGATTGCCCACGAGCTCTTGTTCGGCAAGGCAGCAAGTGGAAACGCAGGCGCTCCCGCGCGGGTGTGGCGGCTCAGCCCCGAGGGCTATAAAGGATTCGTCGGAGAAGTCCATCGCGGTCGCACCGACGGATTGGTTCAACCGTTCACCGTGATTCCCGAACGCGGCATTAAGGACTTCGCCGAGTTGTACTCGATTGATGAACCGAGCACGGAAGTCTTGTTGCGGAACGCCGAAATGATCGTTGCGGGACAAACTGCGCACGCGATCAAAGAGGGGAAACTGCAGGGCCTGAACGATACGATTGGTGAATTCGTCAAGCTAATGGATCCGGCACGGGTGCCCAGTCGCGACCAATTGGAATCCGCCGTGCAAACGCAGTTCCGCCTGGCGATTGGCCGCAAAGCGGATGCTAACGAAGTGGATCGATTCCTTTCTTTGTATGAAAAGTGCGCCGTGGACGGAGATCGCCCTGCCGCCGTGAAGACGATGCTTCAGGCGGTGCTGCTGCGTGCTGATGCGATGTATCGCTCCGAACTCGGTGCAGCGAGAGATGGTGATTCCGGTGAGCGCGTGCTGCAATCGTTGGAATTGGCCCGCGCCTTGAGCCTGGCACTGGGAGACCGTCGAGAAGGCGGCATCATGCAAGCTGCCGAAA
This sequence comes from Pirellulaceae bacterium, assembly GCA_041752355.1. Classification (GTDB taxonomy): domain Bacteria; phylum Planctomycetota; class Planctomycetia; order Pirellulales; family Pirellulaceae; genus JAEZGD01. The sequence continues at coordinate 1,247 of JBGSHH010000243.1, forward strand.
AAGGTCAACTGGCGACCAAGGAAGAGGTAGCCGCACATGTGCGACGCATGTTGGACGATCCCAAGTTTAAGAAGCCGAGATTGCTGCGGTTTTTTCAAGAGTATTTCGAGTACCACCGCGCCCCGGACGTCTTCAAGGACAAACCGACCGACAAGATCAAACATGTACCGCAAGTATTGGTGAGCGACACTAATCGCCTGGTTCTTCATATTCTGGAGCAAGATAAAGACGTCTTGCGTGAATTGCTCACCACACGACTCTCGTTTGTGAACTACAACACGAAGGTCGATAAGTCCAAACCAGATCGACCTCTGGTGGGAGTGCCGTTCGATGTGATCCCGCCACCGGACAAGAACCCGAAGAACAAACCGGAATGGCTCGGAGGCGTCGACGCCGTTTACGGTTTTCAGCAATGGCCCCTGGAGCAACCCGCACAGCTTGCCGATGGCAATCGGGTGGGTATTCTGATGCAACCAAGTTGGCTGGTCGCCTGGAGCACAAACTTCGATAACGATGTCGTTCGCCGCGGCCGCTGGATTCGTGAGCGCTTGCTCGGTGGAACTGTGCCCGATCTGCCGATTGGCGTGGTGGCTCAAGTTCCCGATGACAAACATCGCACCTATCGAGATCGTCTCACGGTCACGCGCGAAGTGAAATGTTGGAAATGCCATCAGCAAATGGACGACCTTGGATTGCCCTTTGAGAACTTCGATCACTATGGCCGCTTCCGCTCGACGGAAGCGGTGCTTGATCTCGAAGCGACCGAGAAGAACGTCGATAACAAGGGGAAACCACTGGGGCCAATCACGCGCGAAGTGCCGCTCGACACCTCCGGAACGATTGCCAATAGCGGTGATCTGCGGCTCGACGGTACCGTCCGCGATCCTCGCGAATTGGTTTTCCGGTTGGCGGATTCGGACCGCGTGCGTCAAGTGTTTGTGCGGCACGCGTTCCGCTACTATTTGGGGCGCAACGAAACGTTGTCCGATGCTCGCACGTTGCAACAAGCGGATCGCGCTTACGTGGAGAGCGGAGGGAGTTTTAAGGCTCTCCTCATCTCGCTGCTAACTTCGGATTCATTTCTAATGCGCGCCGCCCCGACACCCATTGATCCGTCGTCCACAAATGTAGGAGCCCAAAAATGAGCGCCGAACTGACACGCCGCAGCTTGCTCAAAGGCATCACACTCGGCACGGGCGCGACACTGCTATCGCCTATCCTCGCGCAACTCGCAGCACACGCGGCTGGTGAGGAAAAGCATGCGATCCGCAAACGGGTTGTCTTCGTCGTGCAAAGCAACGGCCTGAATCCCAATCATCTTGTGCCGGTGGGTATCAAACGTCGGCCCGATGGCCGCAAAGAACGCCCTACCAACGATAAGTTGGAAGAACTCACTTTGAACGACAAGGAGTTGCATCCTGCGTTGGAGCCTTTGTCGCCGTTTAAAGATCGGATGGCCTTGGTTCAGGGGCTTTCGGGGCGGATCGCCATTAGTGACCACTCAGCCAATCATGGGGCGCTGGGGGCCTATGGAGCGAACCGCGGTGCGATGATGCAAACCATCGACTCTGCCATTAGCGAGGCATTGCCCGGCACGTTCTCTCATGTCGCTCTGGGACTCAATGGCGGCGAAGGGCCTATGAACTATCGAGTCTCGGCAGCGGGACCAGGGAAAGAAGTCCCGATCATTTGCTCGCCCGACTTGGCGTTTGCGTCGCTCTTTGGCAGCGTGGCCGAGGGGGCAGGCAAAGCCGCCTTTGACCGCCGCACAAATCTGCTCGACTTCATGGCCGACGATGTTCGTCGGTCACGAACGGAACTGGTAGGCGAGGAACGCCAAAAGTTTGATCGTTACCTCGAAGCATTTGAGACTCTACACAACCGACAAAGTGAACTGGTCGC
>JBGSHH010000244.1:0-10670 GCA_041752355.1 Pirellulaceae bacterium
TCAACTTACTCTTGGATTGCTGTTGCTACTGACAAGTTCCGCGTGGGCGGAGAATTGGCCGAACTGGCGGGGGCCGACGCAAAACGGCGTGGCGTCGGGAAAAGGCTATCCCACGACTTGGAGTAAGACGGAGAACGTGATCTGGAAGACCGAACTCCCTGGCGATGGTTCCTCCACGCCGGCCGTGTGGGGCGATCAGATCTTTCTCACCTGTGGCATTGGTGGCGAAAATGCGGCTGTCGGGCTAAACACCGCCGGCAAGCTGCTCTGGACGACCATCATCGGCAAGGAGATCCCTGGCAAGAATAAGAAAGCGACCGGCAGCAATCCCTCGCCTGTGACCGATGGCGAGCACGTATTCGTTTATTTCAAGAGCGGCGATTTGGCATGTCTGGATGTGAGCGGCAAAGTCGTTTGGGAACACAATCTGCTCGCTGGAAATTCTCAGCGTTGTGGCATTATAGGCGTTTGAACAACAAGTCGATGGCTAAGGGTGCCGTAGCCTGGTTTGGGGTGATGTCGCAAAACTGTCCGGCGCTGCCCAAGAAGTAAGCAGCCACGAGCCTACATTCAGCCATCCGATGGACTGTCGTTAGCCAGCGCGAGCGATAACCATTTCGCGCCAAACTCCAATTTGATAGAGGTTTAGGTCACATCTGCAGGGATTGTTCTAAGGGCGTGGCATGCCAGTTGCTACTGTGGCAAAGTGGCTCGATTTGGATCGACATAACCTAAAGCTAGCTTTTACCTTACAAGATTTTTATACAAAAACAAAGTTTACAACTAACTGTCCAATGCCACTACGTAAGGGCGGGTTTCCGACTACAATCCGTTCTTCAGCCAGGATGGCTAAATCGACTTGTTGGCAACCTAAGATTGCCATAGTTGTGAACGTAATGTGCCACAAACTTGATTGAATTTTCCCACCTGCTTCGTAGCCCGCCAACATCCCACCTGTAACTTGAGAACATCGGCCATCGCGAGATCGCCGCAAATTTCGTAAAGCCGATCGGCAAGGTAGCCCGGCCCCCAACGAATACAAAACCAGTCAACCCTCGCAGGGACACACCCGAAGTTTAGAGGCCTTCGTGTGCGGTTCGAGGTGCGACTGGATTCCGCTTGAACGAGGAAGGAACTTATGAACAGAGAGCATGCAACGCTATACCGCGCGGAACGCGTCACGACGTTGGATCCCGCATCATCGTTACCAGGGCGGTTGCGATCTTGGTCGCCGCCCAGCACCGGCTTGTTCGTCTCCGCTGCGGAAGAACCGCGTCGGATCTCGCGATCCAACATTCTTCTCACCGCCCTTTGGCTATTCATTGGCCTAGTCGCCGCGTACGACGTTTACCTGTCCATCAAGTATCAAGACACTTTGCGCTTTCAAGAACTGAACCCGATTGGTATCTGGCTGATGGAGATGGATGGCGGATCGGTCGCCGCGTTTATGGGCGCCAAATTACTGGGCACCGTACTAGCGCTGGGAACCATCCAAGTGCTGTACTGGTACAAGCGCGCCATCGGGATGACCGTCGCCGCCGCACTGGCCAGCTGCCAGGCGTTGCTCGGCGCGTTTCTATTGTTCGGTTGACGGCAAGTCCGCCATCGACCATTACTTGGCCTAGGGCTGCGAGAATGCCTCGCCGCCATTACGCGTGGCGAGCGCTTGATAAACGGCCAGATTGACCTCGTCGTTGATGATGCGTACCGAACCGTCGCCGATCAAAAAATGCGCCCCGCTAGGGTGAAAGCTGCTGAAATCATCGAAGTGATGATGCGGATCATTGGGTGCATGATCGGCCACACCCACCACGCGCGCCATGGCGGCGGTTGAACCAGGCACAACCCCTTGCCATAGACTGCCGCCCAATCTCGACGAACGTTCGCCCACAAAAATGGTGTTGCTTAACCCATCGCGAATCTGCCCAAAGGTGATGTCGCTGTTATGAAAGAAAACGCCGTTGCCAGCCGAGGGAACGTCTTCCACTTCTTGCGTGCCGAACATGCCGACGTAGTTGCTCTTGGATACAGGAAACAATGGTGAACCGTCATCGATCGAATGCGGTTCTTCGTGTTCTTCCTCGTCTTCGTGCTCGTGTTCATGATCTTCGCCAGCACCAAGCGTATAAACACTTCGCCCCATATCGGTCGCGCAAATAAACACCGGCATGACGTGTTCTCGCGCTGCTTTGTTGGCCGGATCGGCAATCGGCAAGTCGCGATGAATGAGACCTTGATACAAATTGCCTTGCTCCAGCTGGGGCATGATCTCGCTGGCGAATCCCCAGCCGGGCGTTCCTTCCGGCGCGTTGCCTAACCACCCAGGCGGCAAGGCATTGTGAGAAGTATGGCGATTGTGCAAAGCGATGCCGATTTGTCGCAAGTTATTCTTGCACTGGGTCATGCGGGCCGCTTCCCGCGCCGCCTGTACCGCAGGCAGCAGCAACGCGACTAGCACACCAATAATCGCGATCACAACCAACAGCTCAACCAACGTAAAAGCATGGCGACGACGCATGACAATGAAACTCCGGCCTAATCTGAAAAACTCGCAAATGCCAACAAGTTGCATTATCACCATTTCGGCAGCCATGTCAATTGCACATTCATTGCATTTACGGAAATTCGGAATATCGGTAAGACCAGCAATCTCCCATCAATCAATGTCGCTCACTCCTTTCACTCTGGGGCGTGTAAAAGACATCGAAACGGCCATATAATTTGCATGCAAAGGATTTTCTCGCCTTCACCACTCGGGATGTTACGAAATGAGCCGAATTGAGAATCTGATCGCCGCGTTGGAATTCAATCGCCCTCGCACCCTCGGATTGCTCGAAAAAATCGAGCAAGAGCCCGATCCACAGCGCGTTCTCGGCTGGCGCCCAGGTGCGGGGCGAGCGCACATCGGCTGGCAATTGATGCACATCGGCGTGACGGAGGAGTTATTCGCCACCGAGCGGCTCAAGCCGGAAAAGCCTGCGAAGTGGACCGAACTGTGGGCGAGATTTCGCGGCGGCAGCACGCCCGACGACAACGTTCCGACGCCTGCGGAGTTGCGCGAGGTCCTCACGGACGCGCGCGCGAGCCTGCTCGAAACGTTGCGATCATTCAACGACAGCCAACTCGATTGGATCGCGCCGGCGCTCGCCCAGCGGCAACTTACTCTTTTGGGTGCCATTCATATCCTCTCCTGGCACGAAGCCCATCATCAAGGTCAAGCGCATATCACGCTCAACCTTTACAAAGCGACCACTTAGCCGAGCCAGTTTCGCGTTCTTTTTTGACAGCAGGCAATCTGCGTAGTAGGTTTCCTCGACGCCCTGTTTGCGAGCGCGTGCCTGCGCGCTGGTGGGACGTTGTTCCCCACGTTATCCGAGGAGGATGGTCGTGTCGCAAATTGCTGAAGCCCCATTTATGGATCGCCGCCTGGGCCGCGGCCCGGAAGAATTTGGCGGGCGCGAACGCCGCCAATTCACCAACAGCCACGACGAGCTGTCACCCGACGCGAAAGAACTGGCACAAGCGATTGACAACTACAAGTTGGAACATCGCCGCCGCTTCATCACGTTCGAGGAAATGCTGCACGTGGTAAAAATGCTCGGCTACCATCGGTAGTCCGACTCACGCTTCGACCGAAGCATGACGTGAGCGCAGGAGTGAAGGGGCCAGCGCGGTCTAACCAACCGTATTCCCCCGGGGTCCTGCGTTTTGTCGTTTCTTGGCGAAAAGAATTGGCGCAGGCAGCTACGCCGCCTACCCACTATTCCTCCTCCGCTCCTTTGGATCGGCCCATGGCGAAGTCGAAAGCGCTGAGCGCGGGAATTAACAGCGACGCGGTGGCGAAGCCGTACATGAAAGCGATCATGACGAAGACGGTCAGCGGATAGCCGAGCAGAAAACTAGTGATGGTATAGAACGTAGTGAATGGCAACAGGATCGAGGTGGCGGCGATGGCGGAAGAAGGATTGCGAATCCCCAGCACGACATACAGGCCAATCACACCACCGCCGATGAACGCCAAGAACGCTGGCAATTGGCTGCTAAAACTGCCTGCGAACGATAGCATGATGACAATACAAGTCGCGACGCCGAGGAACAAAAAGAAGATCGTTCCCAAACTCGCGCCGATGGCTGTGCGACTATTGGCATAGTGCATGCCACAATGAATACCCAGCATGGCCGCGAAGAGATCGAGCACCAACAGCGAGCCCAGCAAGTACAACAAGTTCTCGATCGACAGCCCACCCGAGGCGCAGAGAATCACACAGAGCAGCGCCGGCAACAAAATCATCTCCTTGGTCACCCAAGCGACACCGCCGAGTTTGCCGAAGATAAATTCCTGAGGCTTGAGATCGGTTACCAGCAGCAGGTCGATCGCTTTGCCATCGCGCTCAGTCGTGATGCTCGTCACCGCCAGCGCGTTGATGATCACCATGCTAACGAGAAAGAAAGGTGCCAACGGTCGCGCTGCCACAGGCAAGGCGATTTCGGTCGAGGATTGATGCTTGAGCGCCGCACCGGTAGCGATGCTATTGTAGAGTGCCGCCAGCGTGAGGCCGAAGATCAACAGATACGCCAGACGAACGAGGATCAGCTTCTTTCCGTAAGCGCCAGTACGTATTTCGCGCCACAGGATGGGGTTGTGCCAGACTTCACGATGACGCTTGTTGTGATCGACTTTCTGGCCTTGCAAGGCGTCGACGTGCGTCGCTGGCAAAGCGGGGACTTCGCCGAAAATGTTCGTAGTAGCGTTGGCAGGTGCAGGCGCGGCATGCGCTTCGCGCGAGGGATTCCAGACGCGCACGCGTAGCACAGCAACCACATTCAAAAGCAGCGCCGCGCCTAGCGTGGCGAGCAAATACCAACTCACGCCGTTACCAATCAAGTCGAACGAACTCGGTTCCACGAGCGCCGGTCGCGCCGCCGCCAATATCGCCCGGGCGGGACTCAATGCCACACCAATCAGCGACGCCTGCGCCACGCCAAGGCTCGTCAGACCAAGTACCAACGCTTCGGCCAAACCAGTCCAGAGGACAATGCCAATGGCTGTCCAAGCCAAGGTTTGAAAGGTCTTCTCGTTGCGCAGCGCGATCATGTTCCCCCAACTGCCGGTGATGAGCATGGTGGCAATGCTCACGGCGAAGACGCGCAGCACTTGTTCGATCGAGATGCCACCGAGTAAGACGATCAACGCGAACACCGGCAATGCCGCCCAGAGCATGACCGTGACATCGAGCAAACTCGCGAGCAGCTTGCCGATCACGAGTTCCGTATTGGTCATCCGCGTCATCAACAGCAAGATCAACGTGCCGCGATCCTTTTCTTGCGCCACGGCGCTGGCCGAGCGCAGGCCGGAGAGAAACGCGACCAAGGCGAGTTGCAGCGGGGCGAGGATCTGAAACAGAATCGAGCCAAAGCGGGCCATGTCGCCGATCGTACCGATCGTTTGCGTGCCAGCCAGCACCAACCAGGCCGTACACATCAAAATGAACATGCCCGTCGCATAAACGGCACGTTGCAGGTAATGGCGCGGCCTGCGGGGGGCGACGAAGGCTTCGCGGGCAAAAATCGGTCCAGCAAACAACGGAAACCTCGCGGGTGGCAGTTCGGTGATTTCGAGTGCAGGGGCGTACTGGGTGAATGGGTAAAAGGTGAATATATTGTCGTTAAGGTGGGGCTGCCGAGGGAGCCACACAGAATATTCCGTGCGTAGCGAGAGCGACTTTCGACACAAACCATTGCAAACATTGCTCTTGCGTCGATTTCGAAAGTCCAAACAACGCGTTTTTTCAGTTCATCTCAATAATACGCAGTCGATGCGCGTCTTTATTTCTGGAGCAGCCGGGTAAGCAAAGTGGCCCTGGCGGGAGTAACTGTTGTCCGCACCGCGCGACAGCCAGCCTGAAGCGGGTTCGCCGGCGGGAAATTCGCCGGACGCCAGCCAACTCGATCGCAGCATTGTCGAAGCTCTCTACCAGGAGCACGGCGATGAACTGCGTCGTTTGTTGCTGGGCATATTACGCGATCCGCAATTAGCGGCGGACGTATTGCAGATCACCTTCACAAAAGTTCTCACGCAAGGACATACGTCGCAGGAGGAAACTCGTAAGGCTTGGCTGTTCCGCGTTGGCTATCACGAGGCGTTAGCATTGCTGCGTCGTCGCAATACTGGCGACAAAGTCGTTCGCAAACTGGCCTGGTCGCCAACGAAAGATTTTGACGATGCGGATAGTGGATTGATCCGGGGAGAAGTGGTGGAGAGCGTGCGACAAGTCATCGCGACATTGCCACCCGATCAGGCCGAAGTGGTTCGCCTGCGGATTTACGAAGAAAAAACATTCGCGCAAATCGCGGCGCAATTAAATATTCCGCTCGGCACAGCCTTGGGCCGGATGCGAGCGGCGATGGAAAAAATGAGAACTCGACTCGTCGAGTAAACCAGTCGCAAAAATTATGAACGTTCATCCAACACATTCCGGCGACGCCGATCCCAGCGAGAGCGATCTCGACTGGCTCGCGTTTTGTTATCTCGCCGAAGAGCTTTCGGTCGAGGATCGAATAGCGTTTGAGTCGCGGTTGGAACACGATCAATTAGCACGTGAAGCATTGGCACGTGCCGTTGAGCTTTCGCTCGCGACACGTCACGTCTTCGCGGACGATGCGGTGCGTATTGCCCAGCGCGACGCTTTGAATACCAAATCGCCATCGCGCGGTTGGTACAGCGTCGCCTTAGCGTGCGGTGGTTTATTGGCCCTGGTGGTCATGAACAACGTCGTGTGGCAGGCGGGGCAGCCTGCCAGCGACGTTGATGAACTGGCCCTGGCGTGGAGCGAAACCCGCACCACTTTCCCCACTTCGGCCGCTGTGACGGAAGAACGGGAAGCTGGCGAGAGTGATGCGGATCTGTTAATCGCCGAAGACGAATCCGTCGCGCTCCCCACCTGGATGCTGGCGGCCGTCTCGGAATCGAGCATGAAAATGTCCGAAGAAAACCAAGGCGATGCGATCCCCGAGTAAACGAATCATGCGGCTTTTTTGTTTGTCGTTGTTGTTTGAATTGCTCCTCACGCTGCCGCTGTGCGCGGCGGACAGCAGCGACGGCGTCGTTGTGCCGGCTCGAATGCTGGCCCAAGTGAGCAAGGCCAAAGAGAAGCTCCCGCCCAACGATAAAGTGCTGGCTATCAATGCGCAGCAAGAAGAGTCCGCGAAAACCTTCGTGCGCGATAACCATCCCGAACTCGCCAACTTGCTCAACAATCTCAAAGAGAGCCGCCCTAAGGAATATCAAAAGGCGATGCGCGACTTGACCCGCGTCAGCGAACGTCTCGCCACGATGAAGGCGAACAACGCCGAGCGGTATGAGTTGGAACTCGCTGTTTGGAAGTCAGAATCGCGCATTCAACTTCTGGCCGCTCGCTTGCAAATGAGTGAAAGCAAAGACCTGCGCGAGCAATTGCGGCAAGCGATTGGTGAACGTTTCGACTTGAAGTTGGCGGTGCTCAAGTTCGAACGTGACATGTATCGCGACCGAGCCGAGCGCGCCGACGCCCAACTCCAAAAACTCGATCAACAACGCAGCGACATGGTTGAGAAGCAACTGCAAGTCATTACTAGGCCGCCTGCCGCTACGAACGTCAAGAGCCCGTCCAAGCCGGACAAGAAAACCAATAAGCCCGCCGCCAAAGATTCGACGACCAAAGAAGTTAAACCTACCGCGAAGAAGCCCTAAATCGCCTCCACGGAAGTTCCCCACCAGGCGCTCGACTATCATGCAAACTTTGCCCTCTCTCTTGTTTTTTGTTGCTAGCCTGACGCTACTGCTTGGCGCGCTGCCAGGCGTGGCTCAAGCGGGCGATTTGATCGCGCCGGCCAGCGAGCGTTTTAAAGATGCGGCCGTGCAGGAAGATCCAAGTTTTCAACGGCATGTTTTGCCGCTAATGGGACGTCTGGGTTGCAACGGTCGCGCTTGCCACGGTTCGTTCCAAGGTCAAGGTGGCTTCCGCCTATCGCTGTTTGGCTATGATTTCAAAGCCGATCACGATGCGGTCACTCAAGGCGAGGAACCGCGCACTAACGTCGCCAAGCCAGATGAAAGCTTGATCCTTTACAAGCCCACGCACAAGGACGAGCACGATGGTGGTCAGCGGATGGAACTCGGCTCATGGCAATATCAATTGCTCCGTCGTTGGGTCGAGAAGGGTTGCGTCGACGATAGCGAAACGCAGGCCCAACTGGTACGAGTCGAAGTGATCCCAGCCGAAATCCAATTCACCAAAAATGGCGACGCCGTCAAACTGCAAGCGATCGCGCATTGGTCCAATGGCGATCGCGAAGATGTGACACCCATCTGCCGCTTCCAAACCAATGACGGATCGGTCGCGAGCGTTGATGAGAACGGTCAGGTCGCCGCGACTGGCCCAGGGGATACGCATATTATCGTGTTTTACGACAATGGCATTACCTCCGTGCCGGTCATTCAGCCTATCTCGAGCGAGATTGCCGCAAACTATCCTAACATTGCTACGCCCACCAAGATCGACGAATTGGTCGTGCAGAAACTGAAGAAGCTGGGCGTGGTTCCTTCGGAGTTATCCGCCGACACCGAATTCTTGCGACGTGTTTCGCTCGACATTACAGGCACGCTCCCCTTGCCCGCGGAAGTCGAAGCGTTCGTGGCCGACGCTTCGCCTGACAAACGCGCGAAGAAGATCGACGAACTACTGGAACGTCCCGCCTATGCTGCCTGGTGGGCGACCCGTCTGTGCGATACGACTGGTAACAACGCAGCACAACTCGGTAACAATCAGTTCCGCAATCAAGACAGCAAGCAGTGGTATGACTGGATCGAAGCTCGTTTGGCGAAGAACGTGCCGTATGACGAACTCATTGCTGGCATCGTGCTCGCGACCAGTCGTCGCGAAGGCCAAAGCTACGCCGACTATTGCGAGGAGATGAGCCAGTACTATCGCAAAGATGATCCGGCTGATTTCAGCCAGCGAGAGACCATGCCGCACTTCTGGTCGCGCCGCAACGCCCGCACCGCTGAAGATAAAGCACTCACCTTCGCTTATGCCTTCTTGGGCGTGCGATTGCAATGTGCACAATGTCACAAGCATCCCTTCGACCAATGGTCGAAGCAAGACTTTGAGCACTTCACCGCCTTCTTTGAAGGGGTGCAATACAACTTCCGTCCGGAAGATAAAGAAGCACGCACGGAATTGCTAAAGTCGCTCGGCGTCGACACCAAGAAGCCCAACAATGAGCAACAAAAGGAAATCGCCAAGCTAGTGGCCGACGGCAAAGCGATTCCCTTGCAGGAAGTCTTCTTGCGGACGCCCAAAGTCAATAATAACAACCGCAAGAATACCGCCAAAGACAAAGGTGGTTCCCGTGTCATCACGCCCAAGGTGCTCGGCGGTGAAGAAGTTGCAACCAAGGATTACGGTGACTTGCGCGAAGCGCTCATGGAATGGATGCGTAGCGACGAGAACCCTTACTTCGCCAAAGCCATGGTGAATCGCGTTTGGGCAAATTATTTCAATGTCGGCATCATCGAGCCTGCCGACGATCAGAATCTCGCTAATCCTCCCAGCAACGAACCGTTGCTCAATCATCTCACGGCGGAGTTCATCGCGCACAACTATGACTTGAAATGGTTGCACCGCACGATCGCCAACAGCCGCACCTATCAACTCTCGTGGCGTCCTAATCCGACCAATCGACTCGACACCCGCAACTTCAGCCGCTCGGTGCCGCGTCGCTTGCCTGCGGAAGTCACCTACGACGCGCTGCGTCTGGCGACTGCTGGAGAAACGGAAGCAAATGCCATGTTGTCCGACATGAGCAGTCGTGCGATTGGACCCACCAACGGTTATCAAAACAATCGCAACGCATCTTATGCACTGACCACGTTTGGTAAGCCGCTGCGTTTGACCAACTGCGATTGCGAACGTTCGATGGAGCCCAGTTTGTTACAGACGCTCTTTCTCCGCAACGATGGTGAAATGCTCACCATGGTCGAACGCAATGGTGGCTGGGTGCAAGACGTCGCGAAGGAACAAGCGACCGCCGATAAACAAAGTCAGGTCGATCGACGCGATCGCTCGAACGACACCGTAGCGCTACAAAAAGTGCTCGAAAAGTTAAAGCAGCAAATCGCCAAAGCAGAAAAAGCGGACAAGCCCGACGACGAAGAAATCAACACCCTAAAAGGGCGGCTCGTTAAAGTCGAGCGTCAACTAGTAAGCGCTCGCAAAGCGGCTGTCGCAGAGCAAGCGAAACTAGCCGCTGCGAAAGCCAACGCCGAAAAGATCGATCCCAAGTTAGTCGCCGAGCGCGGTCCTGAGATCATTCGACAAGCCTATCTGCGCACGTTAAGTCGCACGCCCACCAACGATGAAGTGGCCAAGGCCACCGAGTATCTGCGTGATTCCAATTCGCTCAACGCGGGTCTACGCGACCTGATGTGGGCGCTGCTGAATACCAAAGAATTCATCGTCAACCACTAGCCACAAACACATCCCCTCCCAAACCTGCTCAAGTATTTTCATTCTAAGGATGCCTTCCATGTCTCGGCATAACTATTGCGACGGAGTTCGACGACGTGATTTCCTCAAGGCAGGTGCCATTGGGGGTGGCTTGAGCCTCGCCAGCTACTTGCGGATGGCCCA
>JBGSHH010000245.1:0-4938 GCA_041752355.1 Pirellulaceae bacterium
ATGTCGTATCAATTGGTTGGACCAATCCAAGCTGAAGCTCAGATCGGCCAAACACTACTATAAGCTCTCGGCAGCAGCAAACTCAAGCCATTGGTGGTGGGGGAAGCGAGGATTGGAGGTGGGCATTTGCCTTTGCCCGTCTGGCGCCCCTGCCGCTCAGTTCCCCTCCTACAGTTTCACCCCATTCATATATTTCACGAACGCCGCATCCAGCTTCTGCAAATCCTCGCCGAAGGCCCCCTGGAATTGCTCCAAACGCTCCGCCGGGCTATCGAGGATGCAAGCTTCTTTTTTCGCCATTATCTCTAAATACTTGGCGTACTCGCGGGGCTTGGTGCGAATGAGAAAATAGTTCAGACACCATGCTTCGGCATAGGCGGTGGCGCGACTGTTGGGGTCGTCGAAGCGGCCGTCGTTCATTAGCAGCGTCGTCAGGGAATCCGCTGGCCGCGCGCGTTGATACTGGCGAAACGCAAACAGCCGCAGTTGATTCACCGCCCCAACCTTTTTCCAGCCGCGCGAATTCTTCAGGTCAGGCGTTTCAAAATACATCGCCATGCCTTCGCTACACCACTTGGGGATGTCGGCACGGCGCTGATGCAAGCCGCTATTAAACGCTAGTTGGTGCGTCGCTTCGTGAATGATAGTAGCCACGGTGCGCTCGCCGTTGGGTCGCGACAAAATGGCATTCACGCGGGCGGTCAGTCCTTGTCGCTTGCCAAACCTGGCCCCTTCCACGCCGGTCAGATCGTACGTCACCACGCGATTGGTAATGTAGTTGTAGTAGCCAATCATGCCGCCTGGCGCTTGCCCCAGTTCCGCTTCCGCGTGGGCGGCGTAGGACTTCTCATCTTGAAACAACAGCGAAACAAGTGGCGAAGCGGGTTCTTTGAGCGTGACGCCGCGATCAGCCCAATAATCATAAAACGCGATGTAGAGACGCTCGTAGAGCGCGCCACACCACTCGGCATAGGCGCGCGACGTGTTGTAGCAAATCAGATAATGCTGCGTGTGATGCACTTCAAAGCCGGCCGGCAGATCGGCCAGCAATTGCTTCGCCAATTCCTCGCGCTCCAGCGGCGCGTAAGGCGTGTCGTCGGTGCCGCGCTTGAGTAAGTCTTTCTTCTCAACGGTCCACAACACTTGATCGGGAGCCAATACCAGCACGCCCCCTTCGGCATCTTCGATCACGAGTTTACCGCTGACAGACTTTTCGCTGCCGTTGTGTGAGAAGGTGACGATCTCAGCGGCCGGAGCGATCGCGTTCCAACTCAACAACATCAACGCGACGAACAGCGTCGGAACGGGCACCAGTGTTCTCCCCTGACGTCTAGGTATCGACTTCATATCTCTCAGGATACTCTTCCGGCGCGCAGGTGGCTACATTCATACCGCATCACCTGAAACAGTGAACACTTGTCCCGTTCCCGCGTAGAAACTTCCAGCACGACAGGAAGCCATTCCTAGATGAAGCACGCGCATCATAACCGCGACAATCGACACCGCCATTAATCACAGGGCAGCCGACAATGTCACCTTCAAACGCCTAGCTTCAACCTATCTTTATCTAGGTCGCCGCCAGGACGTCGCGGCGATTGGCTTCTCCCCGGCCCTTTCGAGGGCCATCGATCGTTCGTTGCTGGCGGAATCCCTCCCGCCCGTTCGCTAACGACCGGAGCGTCGCCCTTCCTTACCGCGACCGCTCTTGTCGCGCGCGAACGCCGGAAACATACCTACTGTTCGTTGGGTGGCGATGATGCGTCCCGATCCTGTACGTACTGCGCGCAAGCGTCTCAATCCCATCGAGCGGTTGGAAGACCGTTTGGCGATGGCGGCTGAAGTGGTCTATGACTTCTGGACCGACGACGTCGCCACGACGGCTCAATCGCTCGACACCCTCGCCGTCACGACACCGTATGCCAATGCGCAGACCGGCGTCAACAGCGTGCGCAATGACTACGGCTTTCTCGGTGGCAATCAAACGGTGGCGGTAATCGATACCGGCATTGCTTGGGATCATTACGCGCTGGGGCGCGGCTATGGCGATGGCTATCGCGTCGTGGGTGGTTGGGATTTCGCCGAAGGTGACGCCGATCCCTATGACGATGGCCCCGCCGGCTTTCATGGCACCCATGTCGCTGGCATCATCGGCAGCAATAACAATAAATACAGCGGCGTGGCGACCGATGTCGATCTCGTGGCGCTGCGTGTGTTTAACGACCAAGGGGCAGGCAAGTTCGAGTGGGTCGAGCAAGCACTGCGCTGGGTCCACGAGCATCGCTTTGAATTCGAGAACCCCATCACTACCGTGAATCTTTCGCTGGGCGCCAAGTGGAACGCCAGCACGCTGCCGAATTGGGCGATTTTGGAAGATGAACTCAAGCAACTTTATGACGACGGCATTTTTGTCTCTGTCGCCGCCGGCAACGACTTCGCCAGTTATAACTCGACTGGCCTGAGCTATCCCGCGGTGAGTCAATATGTGGTCGCTGTCGGCAGCGTAACATCGACTGGCATTTTCAGTTCCTTCAGCCAACGCGCCGATCGTATTCTCGCCGCGCCTGGACAAAGCATTACAAGCAGCGTGCCGGATTGGCTCTATGGTGGCAATGGCATCGCCAATGACTACGGTGCCGCGAGTGGCACGAGCATGGCCGCTCCGTTTGTCGCTGGTGCGGCGGTACTGGTGCGCGAGGCGATGCAATTTGTCGGCCAAACGAACATCACCCAAGACGCCATTTATAACCAGCTGCGCAATACCGCCGATGTCTTCTTCGACACCGCCACCAATGCCAACTACTTTCGCATCAATGTCGGCCGTGCCATCGATTCGCTGATGCCGGTGGATGATTTCGGCGACTCGCTCGCTACCGCGCAACAACTCGGCACACGGAGCAATGACTGGGAGTTGCACGGTCTGATCGGCAAAAAGTCCGACGTCGATAGCTTCACGTTCACGGCTGGCGTCAGTGGCAAAGTTGCGCTCGATGCTAACGATGCGGAGTATCTGCGCAGTGATGTTACGATTGTCGGCGCGACCTCCAGCCTTGTCGATGGCAAGCTGACCTTCAGCATCACGACAGGACAGCAATACACGTTGCAAGTCGGCACCAAGGCTGGCATCGGGCACTACAGCATCGCCCTGGAAGTCACTGCCGCGCAACCAGAGATCGTGCCGACCGACTGGGGCACCGTTGCCGTCGCCAGCTTTTCGAATCAACGCCTGGCCGGGGAAGCCTGGTATCAATTTACGGCGACGCGCAGCGGCTTGCTCACACTGGAAACGCTCCTGCAAAGCGGTCAGGTGCGTGTCGAATTGCTCGACAACCAACGCCAAGTGCTCGCCCACGCCGGCGATACCACCGACTACGCCCGACTCGACATCCAAGTGCAAACAGGCGGCACGTACTTCGTGCGTGTGATCGGCAACGCCAATGCGGCGGAGTTTCGCCTCACGAATCTGGTCACGCAACTTGGCAATAGCGTGCAAGTCTTTGGCACCGCTGGCAACGACGTGTTTAGCTTTACCGCGGGAACTGAACATCAACTGGCGATCCATGGCGTGACGTATCGCTTCGCGGCCAGCGCGGTGACCAATATCTCGTTCGACGGACAAGGTGGCAACGACAGCGCGTTACTCGTCGGTACTTCGCAAAACGAAACGGCCAGTTTCTCGCCTGAGAGCGCAGCGTTGATTGGCGGCACGTATCGCGTTACGGTGAGCGGCGTTCGCAACGTCATGCTGGATGGTCAGTCCGGCAATGACCGAATCGAGATCACCGGCAGTGTGGGCGACGACTTGCTCACGATCGCCCGCAACGATGTCTCGATGGTCGGTGGCGGCTGGCAACTGCGCGGGCTGAACTTCAGCGTTGTCACCGCCTTCGCTTCCAGCGGCAATGATGAGGCGCGCTTGCACGATACCGCAGGCAACGATCGCTTTTCGGCCTCTGCCACCCAGGCCTCGCTGCAAGGGAGCGGCTACTTGCATAGCGTGCGCGGATTCGATCGCGTCATCGCGACAGCCAGCGGCGGCGACGATGTGGCGTACCTTTATGACACGGCCGGCGACGACCAGTTCGTCGGTAAGCCACAAGATTCCTCGCTCAGCGTCCTGGGTTATTTCAATCAAGCCCACGGCTTTGATCGCGTTTTCGCGACGGCGACACTCGGCAACGACACCGCCGAGCTTTACGACAGTGCCGGCCATGATCGCTTCTACGGCCAGGCCACCGCCAGTTGGCTAACCGGCCAAGGCTCTTACAATCGCGCCAGCGGTTTCGATCAAGTCATCGCGTATGCAACTTCGGGCGGGGTTGATCTGGCCTACCTGTATGACAGCCTCGGCGATGACCAATTTGTCGCCGATCCTCGCCAGGCGTTGTTGCGGGGTACCCATTTCGCGAACGCAGCCACAGGCTTTAGCCGAGTCTTCGCGTTCGCCAGTCAAGGCCATGACAGCGCGCAGTTGTTGGACTCTGCCGGCAACGATCGTTACGTCTCCAACGCCAGCTCCAGCTACCTCACTGGCAATGGGTACTACAACTCCGCTAGTGGCTTCCGCAATGTGTCGGCCCAAGCAACCACCGGCGACGATCAGGCCTTCTTCAACGATCTTGGCCAAGGCGATCGCTTGCAAGCGGCACAAGACTCCACCGCCATCACTCGCGCCAAACTGACGGAGTTGATTGTTGGCTTTGAATTCGTCACCGCCAAAGCCACCTCGCGCGGCGTCCAAGCCGAAGTGCAGGCCGTTGATTATCTCTTCACGCGCGAAGGCACCTGGGAGTAACACACCAACCCGAAGCGTCAGCGAGGACTTTTTCCGGAGTCCTCGCTGACGCTTCGGGTTGGTGTGATTCCTCGCTGACGCTGCGGGTTGGTGTTCCTATATCTCCCGGCCTGCCGACAGCGCCTGCTCGACTAACATTCGGGGCG
>JBGSHH010000246.1:0-3870 GCA_041752355.1 Pirellulaceae bacterium
GACGACTAGCGGTTGCCGAAGAGGTGCTTCAGCAGATTGAAAAGGTTGAGAGGGACGCGAAAGCTTATCTTGATGCTTTTGTGGATCGTGCGAAGTTCGCGCGAAATAGCGACTGGTTCTTGGATAGTGTGGAGTTTGGCCGTCGCGATGACGAGCCGCTAGACGAGTTCGTGGCCTACTTCTCGCGCGAAGATGATGATTACGCCCTATGGTCGGTTGTGTTGCGTCGTACGAGTTACGCGGGAATCATTCCCGTCGAGTTCGCGCGGCGTCAGCAGTGAGGAGGCTAAGTCAAACACCGTCGTCGCGCTCACATGCGAGGGCCAGCCGTCCGGCTTGGCTTCATGGCCGGCCAAGGCAGACAGGAATGTCCGCCCCACCTTTTCGGTTCTTTTTCCAAATTCCCTGAAAGACTTCGACTGGCGGGCGGTATCTGAGATATTGATAATCGTCGTTACCACTCGTTTTCGGGAATTTCGCCATGTCCGCACCTCCCCGTTGGCCTTCGGATGATGAATTGTCGCAGCTGCTGGCTGGCAATTTGCATGAAGCGCGCCAGGCTGAGATCGAGGCGCTGTTGGAGCAGGATGATGCGCTCCGCGCGCGGCTCGATAAATTGGCGGGCGGCGGGAGTTGGATCGGCAGGGCAGGGGGCTCCGCGGGGAGCGAACCGACCTCGATCCACAGCGATGACTTCGCCTTGCAGGCGGCGATGGATGGCCTGAAGCATCAAGCGAGCGCGGCGACTGTCATGCAAGGGGTCGAGCGCGGCTTGATGGTGCTTAACTTTCTTTCGCCTTCGGACAATCCGGCCGCGCTGGGGAAGCTCGGCCATTACGACGTGCTGCAACTGATCGGCACCGGCGGCTTCGGTTTGGTGCTCAAGGCGCAAGATCAAAAGCTCAATCGACTGGTGGCGATCAAAGTGCTCGCGCCGCATTTGGCGACGCATGCCACCGCGCGAAAACGCTTCACACGCGAAGCGCACGCGGCGGCGGCGGTGCGACACGATCATGTGGTGACGATTCACGCCATCGACGAGAACGAGCGGACGCCGTTCTTGGTGATGGAATATATCGAAGGGCTGTCGCTCCAACAGTGGATCGACCAGCAAGGCCCGCTGGACGTGTTACAAATTCTGCGCATCGGCGCGCAAGTCGCTGCGGGACTCGCCGCCGCACATAAGCAAGGGCAGATCCATCGCGACATCAAGCCTGCGAACATCTTGCTGGAAAACGGCGTGCAACGTGTGAAGATCACGGACTTCGGTTTGGCGCGTGCGGCGGATGATGCCAGCCTGACGCAGTCAGGCGTGATCGCTGGGACGCCGATGTATATGGCTCCCGAGCAAGCGCGCGGCGAAGCGGTCGACTTTCGCGCCGACTTGTTCAGCCTGGGGAGTGTGATGTACACGATGTGTACCGGGCGACCGGCGTTTCGCGCCGACTCGGCCGTCGCGGTGCTTAAGCGCGTCTGTGACGATTTGCCGCGACCGATTCGCGTCGTCAATCCCGAAGTGCCGGACTGGCTGGTCGGCATTATCGATAAGCTCATGGCCAAACGGCGCGACGAGCGCTTTCAATCGGCGCAAGAAGTCGGCGAACTCTTGGAACAATGCCTCGCGCATTTGCAGCAGCCGGAACTGACACCGCTGCCAGCAGCCGCCAGTGGCTATGCCAGACAAGTGCGGACGCAGGCGGCGGCGAACAACGTTCCGCCGGTGGTTACGCCTGAGCCATCGGAAGTGGAAGATGCCCAGCGTCGCGCACGGGGGCCGGCGATTGGCTTGATTGCGGTCGGCGTGTTGAATCTGGCGACACTACTTTTCTTCATGCTGTCGATGTCCTTCGTTGCCGTGCGGCATGTGCCCGAGGGGCCAGGCCACGCCTCGCCAGTCCTGTTCGCTGGCGTTTTCAGTGTCGCGGTGTTGGTCTTGGGCGGTCTAGGTTCGCTGCTACAAATCTTTGCCGGCCTGCAGTTGCAGCGGTTGCGGATGTGGCCCTTGGTCATGCTCGCGGCGCTGTTTTCCATTCTGACCGTGTCGGTCTGCGGTTTGGGAGTGTTCGTCGGCATCTGGACATTGATCGTGCTCTTCGATCCGCGTCATCAGCGCGCCGCCCGCTTGGCCCAGGGCGAAATCCTGCCGGAGTTGCCGCGTAAGGCGCTGCCTGATTCCACCTGGGATGCGGCGCGGGAGCAAGTTCGCCGGCCGGCGCTCGCGCTCACCGTCGTGGCGATTCTCAACGTGATAACGCTGCCGTTGATCGGCATGTTGTTGCTGAGCACGGGCGCGATCGCGGTGCGGTTGATGCTGTTGATTCTCGGCGAAATATTAGTGTTTTCGGTGATCATCGCCTTGGGTGCGTGGGCGATGCGGCAATTGCGCTACTGGCCACTGGCCGTGACAGGCGCGATCTTCGCGATGCTCATCGGCCCGGGCAATGTGCTGGGATTGTTCGTCGGCATTTGGGCCTTGGTCGTGCTGATGCGACAAGATGTCCGCGTAGCCTTTGCACGCACCTCGCCCGGAGGCGCGCTGACGGCACCATCACCGACACCGCGGTACTCGCTGGCGGCGGTATTGCTGGTGGTGATGGTATTCTTCGTTGGCGCAGGCGTCGTGGTGTCGGGCGCGGGCTGGTTCATGCATCGCTCCGAAGTGGTTCCGCTGCAGCCGGTCGCGATGTCCGAACTTTTGATCCAATACGACTTGCCAAACATCCTGCTCGAAGTCGAGGGCTATGGCCGGGCCGGAAATATCAAAGATCGCTGGTATCCGCCTACGCAGCCAAACCAAATTCCTGGCGAGGAAACGCGGAACTACGCGGCGGGCGACTACTACGTGCGGGCGTTTGACGCCGCCAACATCAAGATCTTTGAGCAGTATGTCCCGCTAGCTGACGGCCAACAGGCAAAGGTCGTCGTGATGCCGCAGTTTTACCCCAGCGAACAACTCACCGCCTGGACCGACAAAGGGCACTTCGATCGGTCGCAGGTCGTCAGCAGCGCTCTGTCGCCCGACGGTAAGCTGGCGGCTTGGAGCTTGAAGTCGAACCAGATCGCCGTGTTCGAACTCCAGCAAGGTCGCGAATTACTGCGATTCACCGTCACTGACCCGAGCATCTTCGCGTTCTCGCCTGATGGCAAGTACATCGCGGCTCTTGGAACGGAGAAGGACCATGCGCCTGCCAGCGAAATGGCGATCTGTCTTTATAACGTGACCAATCGAGAGGTGAAGTTTCTGAAACCAACCGTGACGCTCGAGGAAGCACGCTTTCAGGAACTACAGGATGTCAAAGCTTTAGCGTTTAGCCCCGACAGCGCTCGGCTCTTAGTCGCAAGTGCGTACCGCGTTCCCAAGAAAATCGAGACGGATACCCAATACAAATCGATCGTCCGCAATTGGAACGTGACCACGGGCCAGGAAGAGTCGCCGCTGGCCTATCAGGATGGGATCGTCGATCACATCGCTTTCCCCTCTGGTCTGAACGATACCGTCGCGATCACGTCGCGCGAGGCCGATGAACGGGGCGCATTGCTTTCGCTCTGGGAAGTTAACAATCTCAATCTCATTCAAGACGTGCATTGGTCGGAAAGCACATTCGATAGCATGGCGCTCACGCCCCAAGCTGGCTGGGTCTATACAACATACTACGACGCCATCAAGCAACCTGGACGCGTGCCGGGACCGTACGTCAGCATTTATGCAACCCGCAATCACGCCGGCCAGCGCGGCTTGTTCCTGGAGCCAGGCAAGATCAAACTCCAATCGCGCGCGCTAGCCATGGCGATGAGTCGCGATGGCAAGGTGTTCGCGCTGTGCCAGGATATGCAGACGATCGAGCTTTACGAAACGAATTCGCTTCGTCC
>JBGSHH010000247.1:0-4728 GCA_041752355.1 Pirellulaceae bacterium
AGCTTCTGCTGGCGATCGACTTCGCCATGATAGTGAAAGTCGTCGCTATGTCCGGCGCTATGCAGCTTGTCGAAATGCTCGTCAACATACTTTTTGTGTTGCGCACCGAGCCAACCAGCCAAGTGCAGTCGCACGTCGCGCATTTCCGGCTGTTGTTTGAGTAGCAGGAAGGCCTCGATCAACAGATGCAGCCCTTTCTCCGGCGCCAGACGGGCGAGATAGCCAATGGTGCGCGGGCGTGGCGCGCCGTTGTCCACGGGACGCTCGAAGTTTTTAAAGTCGCGGGTGTCGATACCCAGCGACACAATGTGAAACTTGTCGCGCGACAGCCCGAGCAGCTCCGCCATGTGGTCGGCATAGTAAGCACTGTTAACCAAATAAGCGTCGACGGCAGCATCCAGGCGGCGAATCTCGGCGAAGGCCTGCGACTTGTACGGCTCGATTAGATCGTTGAGAAAGATATCGTCCCCTTGCAGCGTGACGACCACCGGTACCTGGCGACGGCGTTTGATCTCCGGCATCGAACCGGCCATCAACATATTGCTGAAGACGATGATGTCGGGTTGTAAGTCGGTCGCCAACCAGGTGGCGAGATACTCGACCTCTTTCTGTTGTTGCCCGTGCGTTCCTTCGAGCATCGAGACCGCCAACGCGCCGAGCATTCTGGCTTCGGTCGAGATGCCATAGCTAGTCGCCCAACGAATGAGCCAGGGCGCATCGAGCCAGCGATCGGTCCAGCGCGGCAGCCAGCGAAAAAAGGCGGACTTTTGCTGCAAGTAGACGTTGATGCCGCCGAAGAAGACGCGATCGATGGCGGCCGTTTCTTCGTCAGTGCGGATCGGCGTGTACATCGGCACCAACGACACGTCATGCCCCGCCGCGATCATCGCGCGCGCTAGCGTGTTGTCGTGCATGCAACTGCCGCAGAACATGCCAGCAGCACCAGCGGTGATGTATGCGATTTTCAAAGGGGAGGGTGGGTTCGGGGTTCGGGGTTCATTGTTCGGGAAGGCGGGAGGTCGGAGGTTGGAGGTTGGAAAAGTTGGTACTCGCCTCTCCTTCACTTTCCACTGTAAAATAGTCGCTCGTACGTCGAACAGCGACCCCACTCGCTTCGGCTGTTTACGCCCAACTTGCGGCTAGCCAACGCCATCCTGATCCGATTCT
Source organism: Pirellulaceae bacterium (assembly GCA_041752355.1). Taxonomy (GTDB): domain Bacteria; phylum Planctomycetota; class Planctomycetia; order Pirellulales; family Pirellulaceae; genus JAEZGD01. The sequence goes on from JBGSHH010000247.1 coordinate 1,168, forward strand.
GTGGCGGACGATTCACCATCCTCGTCCACGGATTTGTTCGCCGCTTCTTCCTGCGCTTTCGCCATGGCATTAATACGGTCCAAGGCGTCGATGGTCAAATTGACGTGATTACAAAGGCAGACTTCGCTGGCCTTGGACGTATAGCTAATGACGAAGAGCGATGCGGAACAACTTTCGTGGCACGAAGAACACCAGGCAACGTCAACGCGTATGTGCGGATCGTCGTCAACGGAACCTTCCGGAAGATCGAACAAGGCATCCATGTTTCCCAAAGCGAGTTCGTCGGCCAGGCGTTGAGGAACGGTCGGCATGCTGCAGCGAAGAATCCCATAGTGTTGCGATTGCCAAACACGGCAGTTCTTACAGAGCGGTGGTGCCAGGACGGGAAAGATAAATGTTGCCGCGACCACGGCACCGACCGTAACGACGGCCGCCTCCACTAGCCAGAGTACGATCAGCCCATCGCCCTCAAACTTCGTATTGCGGGCCTCTCCTTCGATTTCGACGCTGCTATGAGCGTAGAGTTCTTGTCCAAAGGCGAGTAGAAAACGAGGATCCAAGGCGCTTAGTCCCAAACCTGGAATGCGAATAGCCGCGTTAGTGCCCCACGACACGTACATCACCATCGCGCCGGCCATAATCGCCATCGCGCCCAGCAGTAGCCGCGATGGCATGACGCAAGCAACGGCCATCTGCGCCACGACGGCGCCCATCGCCACGGCGACCACGATCGTCAGCGCGACGTTGAGCACCGCCAAGGGCGAAAACCAGGCGGCCACACCATACAGGCCGCCGATCAAGAGGGCGGAGAGCGCAACACCGCCCAGCATGGTGACGAAGGATGCGAACCGAGACGAAGGCTTTCGCGGGACATCCATCGATGAGTATCCTTCAGAGATTGCCTATCGCCGGTCGGAGGCCAACCGCCAGCTTCACCGCGCAGACAGTGGGTGAGCACACCGATTATGGCCTGGGGCATGACGCTTGTCACGATCCCTCGAACTCTTCGATGATCGTAGTCGCTCGGCAACTCCCTAGCGACCCGCCCTCTCCGGTTTTCTAAGCTCACACTCGCTCTTCTGCCTGCGATTGCACCGTTCTATGCGAAATCACTGAAGTCTGAATCACGTCGTTTGCAAAGCAACGAGTGAGCGCAACGCATGAAGGCCTGTTCAGCACCCGCAGATTTTTGAACGAGAGCGTCCGTTTGTAGGATCGACTCCTTCAGTAATGCCGCCAGCTCAGCAGTGGGCTTTACATAGGGAGTTAAAATGAACTGGTCCGCGATCGAATCCATGACAAAACTTGCTGGCAGCACGCGTTGCTTGTATGCGGCTTTCAGCAGATCACCGGCAATGCCTGACGAAAAATAGCGGACTTCTGAAATGGACCAATCCGGCTCGACGGACACGTGCACCTGTTCGGCACCGAGCAATCGCTTTCCTGGAGCGTCTACGCAGTCGTATTTGAGCGTCAAACACACTTCTCCACAGCGATCGATACGATAAGGAACGGCCCATTCGTCAAGGCGTAAGAGAATCTCTTCCATGGACGGCTGGCGACATTCTGGAGAAATAAACTCGAAGTACCTTGCCCGAATCGCTCCTTCACGAATCCCACGTTCTTTCTCTACCAACCTAGAAAAGAACTCCGTTGCCTTGGTTGGCTCCTCAGATTCGCCGAGAATTCCATCAATTAAAGTAAGTCGAGTGGGAACAAACTGATGTGAAAGCTGCCATGTATGGCATCTTTCTTCGCGAACGTACTCGATTGCTCCCAGCCCTGGGATCGACTTGGTTGGACGCCGCAATCCGGCCGCGCGCCTCGGCTTGAGACCTGGCACAGAGCGTGCTTCTGTCGTGCAGTTCACGGGCGAGCCTCTCTCCGAAAAGGGTCTAGTAAAAGCGCGTCAATCATGCTCGGCAAACGAATTGTCACTGAGAACAGCGCGTTTGTCACGCGGGGCTTTCGCGGGACATCCATCGATGAGAATCCTTCAGAGTTTGCCTAGCGCAGGTCGGAGGCCAATCGCCAGCTTCACCGCGCAAGCAGTCGGTGAGCGCCACACCGATTATGACCTGGGGCATGTCGCTTGTCACGATCCCTCGAACTCTTCGATGATCGCGCTTCCCAACCTTTCCGAACTTCACGATCCCTGTTAGGTTTCTGAGGACCTATTTCGTTCCCCCGTCGCTATCGAAGTCGATTTCGCTATGCAAGCCGGCGCTGGCAAGAGTTCGTTCACCTTCTATGGACATGTGATCCTCTGGAGTCTGATTGTCGCCGGTGCTTTGCTGGGCCTGCCTTTTTGGTGTACTCAAGGCTGGTCGGGGCCGCCGGCGCAGGCGTTGGAGACGCTTAAAGGTGTGCTGTATGTTCCTTGGATGCTGCTATTGATTCAGGCGGCATTTGGTTCGCAGTCGTTTGCCTTGCGTTGGATCGTTGCCGCGGCGCTGTGGATGCTTGGCTATGCCGCCTGGCTGACGGTGCGATGGTCTGGTGCGTTTGGCTTCGATCCGGATATCAGTCGCCGCGATATCCTCCGCGAACTCAACTGCGTCGTGCTCTACTTTGGGATGACGCTAGCGCCCCTGCTACTCTGGCGACTGCTGCTGAATTGGCGAATCATGCGTTCAGCCGCCAGCGAAGGTCCCTCACGATTCCAACTAGTAAACGTCGTGATCGTAATGGTTTGGATGGCGGCCACAGTCGGCTATCTTTTATGGTCAAGATCCGAACTGCGCGGCTTGTTCGACTTACCTCGGTTGGTGTTGCCTGGGGTCGCGCTATCACTGGCAGCTTTGCTCTTGCGCCCTCTTGCACTATGGATCGCGCTGCGACCAGCTCCCTGGCGTCGGCGCGTCGGACAGAGCATCGGGTATATCTTGTTACTCGCCGTGCTGGCAGGCGACGTCGTGCTATTTACGTCGGAGTTCAGAGAAAGTGAGTTTTCGCTGGGGCTTATGCTCGCAATCACTTTCGCCGGCAGCGCGTTGATGGCCGCGTTGTTGGCGGCAGCCAAACTCGGCTATGAATTACGGCGTGCTAAATGAGGCCTCTCCTAAGCGTCTTTCTTTCCAGATCAACCGCCCCACAATCGCCGAACGCCACGCGAATTCAAAGTCGGACAGGAATGTCTGCCTCACCAATTGGATTATCACCTGGGGCGATTCTCAATGTCGATAGGTGTCTATTCTTTACGATTCCGCCACTCGCCACGGCATCTAGAACGCAACCCAATTCGCATCCAAAAATTGTTTGCCGGTTCGCATGAACTCCCAAATAATTCTTAGCGCGAGCTCACGAGGAATAAAGTACTTCTTTGGCAGTCTCCACGGCTCACCACTTTGTTCGATTTTGATGCTCTTACCACTCGAATCGTCTGATTCAACCACAAATTCCTTATGGTCGTTGCGCGTGAAATGAAGAAAAACTCCGTGTGCATCACGCACAATCAGGATCAATTCTCCCTCTGCCTCTTTATCATCCGGAGCAATAAATCGTAAGGCAGCATCGCCGGAACCAGCGGACCAATACTCATCTCCATTGTTCAATATTAAG
>JBGSHH010000248.1:0-2991 GCA_041752355.1 Pirellulaceae bacterium
CCGCCTTCGAGCGGGAAGCGGCGGTGAAAGATGCCGAACGGCAAATGCGCGTGCAAGTCGCGCAGGCGGACGCCGTCGCGATCGAAGGCGAAAACTTGTCGCAAGCCAAGGTCGCGCAGTCGCAAGCGGAACTGGCCGTGAAGCGCGCGGAAGCCTATCAACTCGGCGAAAGCCGTAAGAAGCAAGCGGAAGCGTCCGTGCTGGAAGCGCAAAACGTCGCCATGGCCAAAGCGGCCATCGCCGAGGCGCAACGCGTCGAAGCCGAGCAACGCGCCAAGCTCGAAGCTCCCGCCAAGGCTCAAAAAGCCCGGACCGTCGTCGAAGCGGAAGCGGCTGCCGAGAAGCGCCGCATCGAAGCTAACGCCGAAGCCGGCGCGATTTATGCCAAACTCGAAGCCGAAGCTCGCGGCCAATACGAAATCCTCGCCAAGAAGGGCGAAGGTTTGCAACGCATCGTGGAAGCGTGCGGCGGCTCGGATCAAGCGTTCAAGCTGCTCATGCTCGAACACCTAGACAACCTGGCGGAAGCTTCCGCCAAGGCGATTTCGAACATCAAGTTCGACAAGGTCGTGGTTTGGGAAGGTGGCAGCGGCAACGGTCGCAGCAGCACCGCCGATTTCATCAGCGGTCTGGCGAAGACCCTGCCACCGATGATGCAAGTGATGAAGGATATCGGCGGCATCGAACTGCCGGAGTCGCTCATCAAGTTTGCTGGCGACGATGCCAAGGAAATCGTTCACACCAACGGCGACGCCAAGGTGGAAACCGGAGCGACGTAGTCGCAACGTTCGCAAGCCTTATGTGGGGTAGGCATCCTGCCTGCCGTTTCTTTCCATCGGAAGAATTGACGGCCGGCTGGAAGCCGACCCCACTTTGCGTTACCGCGTGGCGGGTGTCGGACGACCGGCGGTTTGCGGCGTGGTGAGCCGATATGGCTTACCAGATTGATAGAGCGACAGGCGTTGCTCCAGGGGCAGCTTGGCATCTTCCGGCGCGGTGCCGATGGCTTGTTCCAAGGTTTGCACCGCTTCGGAATAGTTGCCAGCGTTGGCATATGCGGCGGCGAGCGTGTCGAGATAAAGATAGTCCGAGGCACCATCCAGCTCGATCGCTTTCTCTGCGGCACGGACCGCCAAATCGGAATTGCGTAGCTTATCATTGGGGCACGTCGCCATCAGCCAGGCGGCGGCGCGATAGGCCCGGCCATACTGGTCATCGATCTTCACGGCGGCGCGATAGTCGGCGGCTGCCTTTTCGTACTGACCGAGTTGCCGATAGGTATCACCCCGGTTGATCAGCGCGCCGGCACTTTTCTGATCGAGTGTCACCGCGCGATGATAATCGGCCAAGGCTTTCTGCAAGTCGCCCATGCGAAAGTGAGCATGCCCGCGACCGGTGAACGCGCCGAAGTCGTCCGGCTGACGCTGGATCACTTCACTGTAGTCAGCGGCGGCATCGTCGTATTGCCCCAGTTCGTAGCGCACCTCCGCTCGATTGAACCAGGTGTTGACGTAGTCGCTCTTGAGTTCGATGGCGGCGGTGAGTTCGGCCAGCGCGTCTTCGTATTGTCCGATCAGCGCGAGGCTCACGCCTCGATTATGTAGCGACTTCCATTTGGTCGGATCGTTCTGCACTGCCGTGGTAAAATCGGTCAAAGCTTGCTCGTCGTGACGCAGGGCTTCCTGCGTCTTGTTAGCGGCGTTGAGCTTGGCGGCCGATTGTGAAAAAGCTTCGCCACGACGGTTGGCCGCCCACGCCAACAACTGCTGCGCGTACTTGCGAACGGTTTCGTCCTGCTCGACCGCGAGTGTTTGCTCGCACAGACCGATAATCTCGGTGTATTCTTCGATCGTACTGGCCGATTTGCTCAGCTTGAAGGCATCGGCGGCGAGCGTCACTCCGGGCTTGGCCAACGGCTTGGCGCGCGTGGTACCGAGTTCGTTCGGCACGCTTTCGCCGGGGCGTCGAGCAGGCGTGGGGCGAAAGGTTTGCGCATCGCCTGTCGTGACGAAAAGCAAGCTGCCGGAGAACGCCAGAGCGCAAGTCCAGCAAATATAATAGGTCGTTCGCACCATCGTCGGTTCCCTCCTGGGATGGTTGAGTGTTATGTCTGCCACACTAACCCGCAGCGCGTAAGCGACGAATGCGTTCCGCAGCCTCGCTCACGCTTCGGGTTGGTATTAGCCTTGGGGCATCGTCATGCTCATGGGGTCGAGAGCTTCCTTCAGGGTTGCTTCTGGCAATACCCCTTGCTCGCGGCACAATTCTCGAATCGTTTTGCCTGTCTTGAAGGCCTCTTTGGCGAGTGCAGCCGCTTTCTCGTAGCCAATATGCGGATTGAGGCTGGTCACCATGGACAGGCTTTGCTCGACCATCGCTTCGCATTGCTCCGCGTTGGCTTCCATACCTTCCGCGCAAAAATCGACAAATGCTCGCACGCCGCCTGCCATGAGGCGAATGCTTTCCAGCGTCGTATGGCCCATGACCGGCATCATGATGTTGAGTTGGAACTGCCCGCCCGTTGCGCCGCTGAAAGAAACCGTTTGATCATTCCCCATCACGCGCGCAGCGACCTGCATCAAGCTTTCGCACATCACGGGGTTCACCTTGCCTGGCATGATGCTGCTGCCAGGTTGGCGATCGGGCAAATGAATTTCATAGAAGCCACAGCGCGGTCCGCAACTCAGCCAGCGAATGTTGTTGGCGACATTGAAGAGCGTTACGGCGATCGTCCTCAACTTGCCGTGGCAATCGACCAAGCCATCGCGTTGGGCGTTGCCTTCGAAGTGATCGACCGCTTCGATAAAGCCGATGCCGGTTTCTTGCGCCAGCGCCGCCGCCACGCGTTGACCGAACTCGGGATGTGTATTGATACCACTTCCAACCGCCGTGCCACCTGCGGGCAACTCCAGCACGGCCTCGATCGCTTGTGTCGCCCGCTCGATGGAGAGCGCGAGCTGCCGCGCGAAGCCGCCAAATTCTTGACCCAAG
>JBGSHH010000249.1:0-3089 GCA_041752355.1 Pirellulaceae bacterium
ACTGGCTCACAAACATCTGCACTGTGCCGATTTGCCTGCCTTCCTTCAGCTCGTTCGACCCGTCAGCCGCGAGGCGTTGTGCTGCTTCCTGCGCAGATAGCCCGGCCGCCGAGGAACCGAGCTGTGCCAGAACTTCCTCGGAAGACCGGTTGTGCCAGGCTTCACGCTTGAGATGTCCGGCGATGGCACGTTGCTGGGTCATGTTGGGGCCAGGAATCACAGTCTCACCCTCCGCAGCCCTAAGGCGTTGCTGATTTCTGAGTCGGAACTCAGGCTCATCGCTGTCCCCGCAATGAAAGGACTAAGTAGCAAGCCGAAGAATGGGCAAAACACCCCCGCCGCCACCTGAATACTCGGTGCGTTGTAGAGGAAGGCGAAGAACAGGTTCTGTCGGATGTTCCACATGGTCGCACGACTGAGGCGGATGGCCTTAGCAATGCCGCGAAGGTCGCCTTTCACGAGGGTGATGCCCAGCCGGTGCCCTTCGCAGTTCCGACTTCGGCCGAGCTGAGAACGGGCGGGTCGCATGTTTATCCACAGCAGTCATCATCCTTCTCTTCCGACTTGGCATCGTCGGGAGTGGACAGAAACTCTTCCGGCAGTGCTCGCTGCAAAAGTAGAAAGTCATTCCATCACGCTCGTCATGCCGAGCGGTTGCCTTGTCCAATGTCATTCCGCAGATCGGGTCTTTGGTCACGGATTCTGTTTCGTTCTTACCAATGAAAAAAGCCGACGTGAGCAAACGCCTGAAGGCACTCGCTCACGCCGGCTTACTCTTTAACGAGCCTCCTGATGCTTTCAGGTTGCTCCTTATTTAGTCATCCGACAAATCTGGTTTTGCGTCGGCAAGGTTGACTCAACTGCCACGAATCCGGCCGACCGCGTTAAATGTACCAGATATCAGCTAATTAAACCAGCACCGCACTTCGCAATCGCAGTTTGTGTCAGCGTCGGATCGTGGCAAGATTGAGGATGCGGCATGTCGACCGCGCGATCATTACTTCTTCGTCAGTGCGGATGACGCGAACTGTAGCTTGGCTGGACTCTGTGGAAACCACGCCTTCATTCGCCGCATTTCGCTTGTTCTCCAGTTCGATACCCAGAAATTTCAACCCCTCGCAAATTCGGGCGCGAACCGGAGGCGCGTTCTCTCCGATGCCACCTGCGAACACCAATGTGTCCAGTCCACCAAGAGCAGCAGCGAAGGATCCGATCCATTTCTTAACCTGGTAACAAAACAGCGCAATCGCTTCAGCCGCTCGCACGTCCTGAGCTTCGCACTTCAACAAGTCCCGCATGTCGGAACTGGTCTCCGATATGCCCAACAGGCCGGACTGAGAGTTAACCATCTGATTGAATTGCTCAGCGCTCATGTTTTCCGTGCGCGCCAGATACCAGACCAGACCGGGATCGAGATCGCCAGACCGGGTGCTCATGGGCACGCCGGCGGCCGGTGTCAAACTCATACTGGTGTCCACGGACTTGCCGTGATGCACCGCCGCCAGGCTCGCTCCATTGCCAAGGTGTGCGAGGATGACACGCCCCTGTGCCGTTTCCGCTCCCGCCAGCCGAGCAAGTTCTTCCATCAGAAAAGCATAGGACAGACCGTGAAACCCATATCGTCGCACACCGAGCGCTTCGTAGCGGCGCGGAATTGGCAAGACTCTTGCCACACGCGGCAGATCGTGGTGAAAAGCAGTGTCGAAGCAGGCAATCTGCGGCAAATCAGGAAAGCGGAGTTGGAATGCTTCGACGAGCAAGATTTCCGCCGGCAGATGCTCAGGATCGAAGGAACTCAGTCGATGCAACTCCTGCACCATGTCGGCCGTGATTTGCTGCGGCTGGCAATAGTTGGGCCCGCCATGTACGATGCGATGTCCCACCGCCGATAGTGGATCTTGCCGGCAGCGCTGCTCGCTCCAGTCCATCAGCGTGCCCACGGCCGCCGTGTGATCAGGCGCTACTACGGGCCGCGAGAAGTTGTCCGCTGGAGTGGAACCGATCGCTCGGAAGGTAGCATCCGGCAATCCGATCCGCTCAATTCCACCCGCCACGATCCGCTCAAGCGGCTCGCCCACGTCGAACAGCGCGAACTTGATGCTCGACGAGCCGCCATTGATTGTCAGGACACGTGGGCTAGTAGGTTGCATGGATGTCTCCTTCGACATTCTGTAATCCCCTAAGCCCCATGAAGCCAGTTGTTCGCATGTCGATTTGTAGTCCGAATGCAGGATGCTGCGACAAACAACGTGGAGATCAAGGTCGTTCGTTTCATGGGGCCTTCGTCAATTCTGCTTGCCGCCTTTGGAAGTTCGTGCATCGCGCCATTGCTTCTTCGTCTTGGTCATCCCAGTACGATATGCACTTCGTGCACACGCCCATCGTCCCGCAGCGGCACGGCGCCGCCCGTTTCCGGCTGCCCGTCCACCGTGACCGATCGGACGCCTCGGCCAGTGCCGAATGGGTTCTCCACCCGGACCCGATACGTCGCGGACCGGTGGCGATAGATGATCTCATACTCTTGCCAGTGTGGCGGGATGCACGGCTCGATGTGGAGCGTGTCTCCCACTGGGCGGAGTCCGAGAATCGCCTCCAGTGCGACTCGATACAGCCAACCGGCCGAGCCGGTGTACCACGTCCAGCCGCCTCGGCCGGTGTGCGGCGGGGCGCCATAGACATCACCACAGACGACGTACGGCTCGACCTTATAATGTGTCACTTCTGCCGGCGTGGTGGCGTGGTAGATCGGATTGATCAGGTTCCACAAATCCAGCGCGCGGTCGCCGCGACCTTGCAGTGCCGTCGCCAGCACGACCCAGGTGGCGGCGTGCGTGTACTGGCCGCCGTTCTCGCGGATGCCCGGAACATAGCCCTTGATGTAACCTGGCTGGAGCGTCCCCTCGTCGAAGGGCGGGGCGAAAAGTTGGATGAGCTTGTCGCCCTGATGCACCAATCGCTCTTCGACCTTGGCCATAGCTTGCGTTAATCGCGCGGGGTCCGCGGCGCCGGAGATCACCGCCCAGGTCTGCGGGATGGAGGCGATCTGGCACTCGTCGTTCTGGGCTGAGCCGAGCGGCGTGCCGTCGTCG
>JBGSHH010000250.1:0-5195 GCA_041752355.1 Pirellulaceae bacterium
GTTTCGCGAGTTGCGGAAACGTCCCGCCGAACGTGATGCCGGGGTGCGCCGTGGGAATTTCACCGGTGACACTGTGAATCTCGCTGGGCGCGGACATCTTCGGATCGAAGAACTCGATATGGGATGGCCCGCCTTGCAGGAACAGCAGCACCACGGCCTTATCGCGCACGTAGTCCGACTTGCCGATGGCTTGCGCTTGCGCGGCGAGTAGTTGCGGCAATGTGAAGCCACCTAGCGCCAAACTGCCAACGCGTAAAAAATCTCGCCGCGAAGTTCCTTGGCAGTGACGCGTCGGTCGTTGATCGGTTAGCGATAGCATGAAAACTTCCTTACCTTGGTGCGGCAGACATGCTTGTCTGCCTGTTACGACATCAATTCGCGAATCGGCTCACCCCGCTCCAGCAAGTTGACCAAGTCGCGTGGCGCGCCGGCGACGAGGCGCAACTGTCCGACATCGATCAGGCTGTGCATAACCGTCGCCATCAAGTTGGCGGTGCTGATTGGTTCGGTCGCGGGGACATCCGCGCCGCGCGCCGATTGACCCACCACTTGCCCCATTCGCAGGCCGCCGCCGGCAAACGCCAGCGTCCCCAGTCGTGTCCAGTGATCGCGCCCACCACGATTGTTCACCTTGGGTGTGCGACCGAAATCGCCCGTGATGACCAGCAGAATCTTCTCGCTCAGGCCGCGCGCTTCGAGATCGTCCAGGAACGCGGACACCGCCTTATCGACCGAGCGGCCGAGCATATCCATTCCCTTGAGAATGCCTGGGTTGTTACCATCGGCGTGCATATCCCAACCGGAACTTTGCACGGTGACAAAGCCGCAGCCTGCTTCGCACAATCGCCGCGCCACCAGCATTTGCTGTCCCAGCGTGGAAGGGCGAAACACCTTATGACCGATCTTGATGTGGCTGGTGTCGTAGCGCTCGCGAAGCGCTTTGTCTTCCTTGCGGAAATCAAAAGCATCGGCCGCGCCGCCCAGTACCAGATTCACCGCTTGCGCACCGAATTTATCGACCCCTTCCATCGCACCGGAAGCGTCCACTTCACGTCGCAGCAAATCGAGTTGCGCCAACAACTGCCGCCGATCCTCCAAGCGCTCCGCTGGCAAGTTCAGACGCATGTTGGTGGCCAGCGAATCTTGCTTCGGTGCGGACTTGCTGGTTTTTTTGTTGCCGGCATCGGTCGCCGTTTCGTGCAACAGCGGCGCAAACGATGGCCCCAGCGAACCCGGCGCGCAGCCGAGCAAGGCACGTTCCTTCTCGTTGCGATATTGGCCGTCGACTTCTTGTTCGCCGATAAAGATATTGGTCGGCAGGCCGGTCTCGGGGTGATTGGTGCCGCGCAGCCGCGCGTAGCCGGCCCCCATGCCAAAGCCTTTGTCGCTCTTGCCGGTCAGATTGGTGCCACCGGAAAGGACGTGCACATGGGCGGCGACGTGATCGCCGACGGGATGTTGGAAAGAACGAACCACCACCAGTTTGTCGGCCCGCGCCGCGAGTTGCGGGAACGTGCCACCAAAAGAAACTCCAGGCAAGTTCGTCGGCACCTCGCCGGTCATGCTCCGCACTTCAGCCGGGGCATTCATTTTCGGATCGAACGTCTCGATATGACTGGCGCCGCCGGAGAGGTACAGCAGGACCACCGATCGATCGCGCACGAATTGAATTTTCTCTCCGGCCGCGTGCGCCTGCAGGGCGAGAAGCTGCGGCAGCGAAAGTCCCCCAAGTGTCAGCATGCCAGCGCGGACAAAATCACGCCGCGACCAACCGTCGCAGGTGCGACCGGCGGCGGATTGAATCGTGAGCATCGTTTCCTCCTCTCGCCAGGCAATGGGTTGGGGCATTGTTACATGCCCAAATCAAGGGCAAGGTTACTCATCGGCATATTTTGATGCGATTGGCAACCCGAAAGCAAGCGCGAAATGAAGGCAATCGATTTTTTACGATCCGGGCGGTCCAAGTGTTGCCGGAATCTAATTGTTATAACCCTATTTTGGCAAAGAAGGGGTTGCGTGCCATATGAATCGTTGTTCCCTCTTCTGGCCTGTGCATGATGGCAAAATAGGTAAGAACGATTGGCTATCGGCCAGTGAGCACGCCCCCCAAAAATTCGGCAGGTGTTTGTTTCGCGGCTGCGCGGTCGACGAGACGGTTCTGTGCGGTCACCGACGCGGTCGTCGCAACAGCCCGGGTCGAGAGCGCCGCCAGCAGCCGGTCGACATCGCCCACGCGCAGTAGTCCCGGCACGGCATGATCGTGGGGGATTTGCACGTAGGAACTATCCAGCGCAGACCCGAAACTGGCCAGGCCACCGTGCGTATAAATCGCTTTCACCTCCGGCACGTCCAACGCCAACAGCAAGGCCAGGGTCGGTCCTTGGGGCGTCGCTTCGCCAGGGCGATCGATGCGGCGTGGATAACGAAATTCCGTCTGGGCATCGATCGGCTTGGCGAGCGAATCCCCCCACAGACCAATCCGATCGGTGGCGATTTCTTTTCGCGCACGGCAATACTCCAGCGCCGCCCGTAAGTCTTGGAGCTGTCTTCCCAGCAGCGGCTTGCCGAGCATCAGCGCCGTGGCGGAATAGGACGTTGGCGCGCCGTACTGTCCCCAGTCCTGGTCGTCGCTCGTTTCGCCTGTCCCTTGCACATCGACGAGTCCCACAGCGATCCCTTGCTGGAGCAACTTCGCGACTTCCTCCGCCCGTTCCTTCAATAGTCTCGCTTTGCCTTGCTGAGCGAGCGCCAGGACAAGCGGCGACTTATTGGCAGCCGGTTGGTTCTTTGGCAAGAGCAATAGCAGCGAGACATCACGCACCAAATGCACGCGCTCGACGCGCACCTCGCCTAGTTGCTCGCTGGCGACATGCTTGGGATCGGCCTGTTGCCCGTCGGTTACCTTGAGCAAGGCGTGCCATTGCTTGCTATTCGCCGTGGCCCCGGCGTCCTGTTTCGGGATACTTTCGCGGAGTACCTCGTGCAGCAACTTAGGCTTCAGCTCCTTCTTGAGTTCGTCGTTCCAACATGCCAACTCAGCGGCGGAATGACGCGCGCTGAACTCGGTGTCTGGCGAACTGGCGATGCCGTACCACTTGGTCAACAGCGGGTGAATCATGCGACGATGGAAAGCGCCGATGTTACCGCAATGCGACGATTCCGGCTCTTGCCCTTTGAGATTCCCTTTGCCATGGGCGACCGCCGCGTTATCTTTCGCGTCGTAAAAGCCCCAAATCCGATTGAACCGCTTCCAAACCGGATCGCGCTGCCCATCCCAGCTAAATTCATGCCCGTAGATCAGCTTGCGGGGTGCGATGCTGCCGACGATGACCCAGGGAAGAAAGCCTTCGCTCGCGGAGTCGGCGAGATTGCGCGTCGATTCCCAACTGCCGCCGCCTGCGTAGTTGAACGAGGTCTCGGCGTCTTCCGGCAAGGGATAGCGAGTTTCGGGCTGCGGTCCGCCAAAGTTAAACGGCCCCACGCAATTGATCCGTTCATCGACCGCGCCGGTCACGGCGGCTGGATCGCCACCCCCGGCCACGCCACCCAGCAGAATGATCTTCCCCTTGTCGATGCCGGGGAGCGACAGCAGCACATCGACGCCACCCTTTAGGTCGTGCACCAACCAGCCCATTAAGCTTTCGCCAGCCAGATAAAGTTGCAGGCTGGTGTCGTAGCGGAAGTAATAGTCCTGCCGACCGACAGCGAATTCTTTTGTGTAGTCGCTGGCGGAAGCGAACGGATGCTGCCGCCGCTCGCCATGGCCCAGATGATCCGGCACTAACACCGCGCAGCCCGCCCGCGCCCAGGTTGCCCCCATGTCTTGCAATTCGCCTTGTGTCTTGGGACTGTGATGGCTGTGCGACAGTAAAATGCCTGGCATCGCTTGTGTTGGCTCGCTGGGCAAATAGAGATTTGCCGTGACATACCACTGCGGCCGCGTGGCATAGATTACTTTTTGAATCTTGTAACCCTCGCCAGCGATCTCGCCAGCAACGTGCAACTTCACTGGCGGACGTTGCTGGGGCAAATTCAACGACGCCTTAAGTTTGGCCAGTTTATTCTGGCGGAACGCCTCCCACGTTTCGCGCGAATCGATCTGCTTCCAAAGGGCACTGCTGTCGTTGTTGGCCGCTTTGAGCTGCGCATAAAGTTCTTTCCCCAGTCGCCCGCGCGCGGCCTCTCGCTCGTCCGCGGGAATCGCGTTGGCGTCGAGCGCTTGTAGTTGCGACGTTAGATTATCGAGGGCGTCATCGGCAGCGGCCCACGACGCGCAACAGATGATCGCCACGATTGCCAGCACTGATTTCATGGGAATAACTCACAAGATGGCCGAAGCTGCCAGCGCCGGCTGCTCAGCTAGTCAACTGCCAGATTTGCACGTGTCCAGAGATATCAGCGGCGGCCAGCCATTTCTCGTCTGGCGAGAGGCTAATCGCGGCGAGCCAATCGAAGAACTGGCCACCGCGCGGCTTGCCAAGTTTGGCGATTTCCTTGCCATCCTCGACGGCAATGATGCGGACGGTCGTATCGCGTCCGGCAGTGAAGAGGTACTTGCCGTCCTTGGTGAAGCAGACGTCGGTCACGCCGTATTGATGTCCCGAGACATCGCGGGCGAGCTTGCCGGTCTCCTCTTCGATGAGATGCACTTTCCCCTCGCCTCCTTCGCCCCCTTGCCCAATGGCGAGCAATTTGCCGTCCGGCGACCAGGCGGCGGCGACCAGACCTTCGGCCACGAACTTGTGATATTCGTACTGATACTGATACGGCGGATTCTTTTCCTTGGGGTACATCGTGGCAAGAATGTCGAGCTTGACCGTGCCATCGGCGACATGGAACACACGCAGGCCGGCGGGATAGTTGTTCCAGTCGCCCCCTTTGCGACGATACTGTGACACGACCGCCGCTTGACCGTCTGGCGACAGCGCGGCTGCCGCCACCCACGCGACGCCGGGCGTTTGCCAAGTTTGAATCTTCTGCCGCGACTTCGCATCCCAGACAATCACCAGCCCGGAGTCGTCCGCCGTAAGGAACCGTTCGCCGTTGGCGGAGAGGCAAAGTACGTTGATCCACTCCTTGTGCCCTTCCAGCGATGCGATCGGCGCGAGGGACGGCAGCTTGACGCCAGCCGCTTCGAGAATCTCTGGCCGCTTCTTTTCTTCCACCCGTCGCGACGCGCGCTGGCGTTGTTCCAG
>JBGSHH010000251.1:0-2325 GCA_041752355.1 Pirellulaceae bacterium
GGCCGCTGAAAGTCTTGTGCGGGTTGTAATGCATCATGTCGGCGCCGAAATCGCCAGGGCGCGCGATGCCGAGGATGGCGTTCATGTTCGCGCCATCAAGATAGATCAACCCGCCGCGCGCATGGACCAGATCGCTGATCGCCTTGACTTGCGGATCGAACAGGCCGAGCGTGCTGGGATTGGTGATCATGAATACGGCGATCTGGTCGTCGAGATGCTGTTGCAAGTGCTGCATATCGACGCGGCCATCGGCACCGGTCTTGATCGTCACGAACTCGAAGCCTGCCATGTGCGCGCTGGCGGGATTGGTGCCGTGAGCGCTATCGGGCGCGAGAACCTTCGTGCGATTCTCGCCACGATGACGAAAGTAGGCCGCCGCCGTCATGAGTGCCGCCAGTTCCCCATGCGCGCCAGCCGCTGGTTGCAAACTCACCGCAGGCAGGCCGCTGATCTCGGCAAACATGCCTTGCAGTTCGTACAGCAGTTGCAACAAGCCTTGGATCGTTTCTTCCGGCTGATACGGATGCACATCGACCATGCCAGGCAGCGACGCCATGCGCTCGTTGCGCTTGGCGTTGTATTTCATGGTGCAACTCCCCAGCGGGTAGAAGTGCGTATCGACCGACATGTTGAGTGTCGAGAGGTTCGTGAAGTGGCGAATCACTTCCGGCTCGGCGACTTCGGGCAGTGGCGGCGCGCATTCAGCGATGGCTTCGCTGGGGAGCAGCGACGAAAGTGGCCGATCCGCCAAAACATCGGGCGCAGGCAGCGTCGCGCTGCGTCGGCCAGGTTGCGAGAGTTCAAAGATCAGTTGGGTGGAACGGGTGTTACGCATGAATATACTTTGGTCGTTAGGAAAATGTCACGCAAAGCCGCGAAGGCGCAAAGGATTTAGATGACAAATGCCTTCTTCTTTGCGTCTTAGCGCCTTGGCGTGACACCATTCAATTTGAATTTGGCTGCTCAAGTTCGTTTAGAAGTTCGCGATAGGCATGGCCAACGATTCGCCAATCGATAGCGCCGTCCGTTCCACCGCGCGAGTTTCTCTGAGTGATAGTGAAATTAATGAGTTTGTTCCTGGCTTGCTCAACGCGCTGGGGCGACATGCCTTCTCGATGCGGAAGCACAGCCCAGACCGCCCAGGTAAATGATTCCTCGTGGAAGATCCATGCTGTCTCGTCTTGCATCGCTATCTTCATCTTTTCGACAAACTCTTCGGTGCGTTCTGCGTCCCATCCCGCTACGTTAGGAAAGAACTCGCGCCATATCCCGCAATACCATTCAATGTTGGCGGACAAATCGAAATTTGCTGATTCCATAGCACACTCAAAGTGGCGACACTATTTCAGGAACATTGCGCCGTGCTAACACATCCAACCTTATCTAGCGTCGCACTTGTAAGTACGTCGGCCAACACATCCATCTCTTGCTTCGTCCGCTTCTCCGTCACGGCGACCAGAAAGCAATCGGCCAGATCGGGATACCATTTGCTCAACGAAATTCCAGCGAGCACGCCGGCATCGCAGGCTTCGCTCAGCAGTTCCGCCACCTGGCCTTTGGTATCGCGGACGACGAATTCTTTGAACGTGGGGCGGTTGAACGCAGGTTGAAAACGGTCGTCGGCAGTGATTTGTTCGGCGGCGTAGCGAGCCTTGCGAACGCAAAGTTCCGCCGTCTCACGCAGGCCTTGCGGGCCGAGCGCGGAAAGATAAATCGCCGCCCGCAGCGCGAACAAACCTTGATTGGTGCAGATGTTGCTCGTCGCCTTTTCGCGGCGGATATGTTGCTCGCGCGTTTGCAAAGTCAGCACCCAGCAGCGTTTGCCACGGCGATCGACCGTTTGCCCGGCGATACGTCCTGGCATGCGACGCACGAACTGTTCGCGACAGGCCATGATGCCCAAGTACGGTCCGCCATAAGCGAGTGGACTTCCCAGCGATTGCCCTTCGGCCACCACGATATCCGCACCCATATCGCCAGGGCGCTTCAGCAGGCCCAGGCTAATCGGATCGGCAGAGACAACGAGCATGGCACCTTTGTCGTGCGCAAGTTTCGCGATTTGCTCGACCTCTTCCAAGCAGCCAAAGAAATTCGGATGTTGCACCAGCACGCAGGCGGTTTGATCGTCGATCGCGGCGGCGATGTCGGCGAGCGAGGCGGCGCCACTAGGACAATCGACCGTGACCAGTTCCGTATCAATGCAGGCGAAGTACGTTTGCAAGATGGCGCGATATTCCGGATGCACACTCCCCAGCGCGACGACTTTCTTTTCGCGCTTGGTGACGCTCATGCACAGCAGCGCCGCTTCCACTGCTGCGCTGCCGC
>JBGSHH010000252.1:0-7959 GCA_041752355.1 Pirellulaceae bacterium
ACCTCAAAACCAAGGACTCGTGCAAGGCATGGGCCAGAACTTGGTTGGCTATGGCGACAATCTTTCGCCTGAGGACGACGACCACACGGTCACGGCAATTGGCAAGATCCTGGTCGGCTCCTTCATCGATATGACTTCGCCTTCGTACTGGTCGAAAAAACTGGCGGGAGGCGATCCGAAAGTGGAGTTGGACCGCGCGATTCAAACGAGTGATCAGAACATGCAATCGTTCTTGCGCACGATCGACGCGTCGATCAAGCAGCACGAAGCTATTTTGAAGCAGGCAGGCCCCTCGCAGTAAACGCAATCGTAAGACCCTAATGGATCATGATCTGACCTGCTACCGATGCCACGCCACGATTCTGCCCTTCGTTCAACTCGATACAGGCGGGATGTGTCGATCTTGTCAAAAGACGATTCCCGAGCGCGTTGAATTGCGCGATTTAATCGCCTGCATGCAAGGGAAAGATAAGCGTTATCGAGGTACCTACTTCGATCGCTATTGTCGACGCAAGCCGACGATAGAGGCGTTGCCGATTCTGCGTGAGGCGGTCATGCAAGATGATCACTACCTCGTCAACTGCGCGGCGACCTCGCTTGGCAAACTCAAAGCTGCGGCGCGTGCGGCGATTCCCGATCTGCTTGCCGCCGCATCCCATCTGGATCCGCATGGTCTTCCTCAAAGCTATGACGAATGCCTGAACGCGTTGGTGGCCATCGACAAAAGCCACCCCGAGATTCTCCCTTTGATTCGTCGTTTCACGCACATTTGCAACTGGGTTCCGATTAGCGCGTCGCTCAAAGCGCTCGCGACCATCGGCACGGCGGAGTCGGCGCAATTGCTCGCGGAGATTCGTGACCAATGGTATTCCGAGTTTAGTAAGACGCAACGGAGAGTCGCCGATCAGTTGCTGGCAGACGCCTTGGCGGCGGCGCAAACCACGGAGTAAGTCGCCACCATGCCAACACCGCGACCGCAATTCTCGCTCATGACGTTGCTTTTGCTGGTTGCCGCCGTAGCAATTGCCGTTGTGTGGTGGTCGCCGGGAGCGGGAACGAAAAGCCCGTTTCATTGGCAGAACGACGCCGGAGAGTTTCCGCGCAGCGAGCGTCTGCGATCGTTTAAGGAGCTGCGCGCCTACGACGAACAAACGCCCAGCATCGCACCCAGTGCCGGGCTCCGCGCACCGCCTGACTACGTCGATTTCGCCAGGCAAGACATCCTGGTGCTCCCGCGATCGATCCGTGAGGGAAGCCTCGCCAGCAGCGCGCGACTGAACGGACGACTGGTGGTAATCCCGTCCTCGCCCCCTGTCGATGGTCGTGCGGGGCAAGTCGTAATTATTTCCAAAGCCTCGCTGGTCGTGTTCTGGCCAGTACCGCTGTTAACGACCGTCGATATCGCCGCAAGTTGCCTGCCGCTGGCGATTTTGCTGTTGTTATTCTATTGGCGGTATCGCAAGGTCGGAGATGGATCGTGATGACGCGACGTCGGAAAAGAAGTATCCTGGAATCCTCTTTTCCTGGTCCATAATTTGCCAGTTGTTCATCGATGAT
The DNA here is from genome assembly GCA_041752355.1 of Pirellulaceae bacterium. Classification (GTDB taxonomy): domain Bacteria; phylum Planctomycetota; class Planctomycetia; order Pirellulales; family Pirellulaceae; genus JAEZGD01. The sequence continues at coordinate 1,558 of JBGSHH010000252.1, forward strand.
AGATCTAGTTCACGAAATCATCGACGCCGCTCGCGATCCTCAGACGAACGTTTTGGGCGTGCCTCGAATCGGTTTGCGGACGTTGCCTGCGGAAATCTGGTCGCTGGATCATCTGAAAGCGTTGCACATAGGGACCAATAACATCGACACGCTGCCACCGGGAATTGGCCGACTAACGCGACTTAAGCGGTTACGAATCATCAATAATCAGCTGCGTTCACTGCCACAGGAAATCGGACAACTCGTCCACCTCGAGGAATTGAATCTGTTGGGGAATCGAATCTCAGCGCTGCCCCCCGAAATCGGCCGCTTCGACCGCCTGCAACACTTGCATCTTAACAACAATGCCCTTGCATCGTTGCCATCCGAGATCGGTCGTCTAGTGAATCTCACGCGAATGTACGTTCCTGATAATCGCCTGCGATCGTTACCCAGCGAAATTGGTGACCTCGCGAAATTGAAGTTGTTGTATCTCAATGGCAATGAGTTAACGTCGCTGCCAACGTCCATCGCGAATCTTGCCGAATTGACCGAGCTTCATATTCAATCGAATCCATTGGCTTCGCTGCCGGCGACGCTTAATGAACTTCCACGGCTCACCGAGCTATGGCTGGATCAAACGTTGGCGACCTCGATGCGATCATTGCTCGCCGCATCGAAAACACTCAAGAGAATTGTCACCTGGCCTTTGAAGAGCAAGGCACCATGAGCGACATAATCTATCTACAAGGCGACGCCTCGCAGCCGCAATTTTCAGGCGTCAAAATCATTGCGCATGTCTGCAACGATCTCGGTGGTTGGGGCAGAGGATTTGTGCTCGCCATTAGCAAGCGATGGCGGGAACCAGAACGCGAGTACCGCAACTGGTATTGTCACCGAACGGAGAACGATTTCGGTTTGGGCGCGGTGCAGTTCGTGGCAGTCGAAGAATATATTTGGATCGCGAATATGATTGGTCAGCGCGGCACGAAGACGCGCAGCCAAGGGCCACCTGTTCGCTATACAGCGATCGCAGCCTGCCTCACGCTCGTGGCAGCCAAGGCCCAGGAGTTGTCGGCATCCGTCCATTTGCCTCGCATCGGTTGTGGGCTGGCTGGAGGAAAATGGGAGCAAATCGAGCCGCTTATTCAGACGACGCTCTGCGCAGCGAACGTCGGGGTGTATGTGTATGATTTCGGTGCTTAGGAACGTGTTTGAGTGGAACTGACAAGCGATCAGCGCCAAACTTCACCCGAGGAAAAAGTATTAACATGACCAAACACACCAACCAAGTTGTCGCACGCTACGACTTTTCCGATGCGCTCGCATTGGACTTGTCCGAACGAATCTCGCGCTCCTTGGGAAGGGCGCGCGAGATCGTTGAGCATCAGGATGGCTATCAGAGTATTTGCGACTTTCCCTGTGTCCCGAACACGGGAGCGAGCGAGGAAGAATTAACGAAACTGGAGATCGAACTTGAACGGCCTTTGCCAATCGAGTATCGCGCCTTACTCGCGAAATGCCGGTACTTGAAGATCGACGACGGCTGTGAAATCGGAGGCTTCGCACATGAGGGCGTTCACGTCACTGAAAGTCCATGGTTGTCCGACGAGCATCGTCCCGACGTACCGTACTTGGTATTTGCCAACTACTGGCGATTCGCCGATGGCGATCAATTGATGTTTGATTTGTCTGATCCCACCAATCCCGTCGTCGCTTACCTGCACGAGCATGGGCCGTTGTACGAGGCATACGCTCCGTCATTCTCCTTGGCCTTGTGGCGACTCGTCCATGAAGACGAAAGCGAAGGATTTGATGACTAGCACTCCCTCCTCCCTCATCGCGTTACTGGTCGTGGGCGTGTCCCTGCTGGCGAGCATTGTCCGCATGGCGTCCCAAAGGGCGGATGTCAGCTGGATGACGTCGCATTGGAAAGGGAGTATCTTGCACATTACGAACCTAGCCCAACCACCAAGCTACCAGCGAATCGGAGTTTGGATGCCATGAGAGAACTCAGCCCGCCACCCTCCGCGCGCAGCGATCCCAACGCGACCGAAATGTTGCGGTTGTGGGCTGCCCATCGCAAACTCGACGTGTCGATCAACATCGGCGTGTATGCCGATCAAGGGTTCGACGAGGCGGATGCTTGGGGCATTATCATGTCCGATTTCGCCCGCCACGTGTCCCGTGCGCTCGCCCAGCGTTACGACAAGGACGAGGAGGTAGAATTGACCAAGATCAAACAAGCCTTGCTGCGCGAACTGGACCACCCCACTTCACCGATTACGGGAACGTGACGCGAATTCATGCGGTGAGCGACATAACTTAGCTACAGGGAGACGCCACACAGCACAGCAGGCGAAATGAGCCATTCATTCGCATCGGACCGCCAATCATGCTATTCTAAATTGAGCAGCGTCTCGCTCGGGACGTGCCGAGGAACAGAGGCGGGAGATTCGTGATGAACAGAGCGGGGAGACGAATTGCGGATCGATCGGCGTTTACGCTGGTCGAGCTTTTGGTGGTGATCGCGATCATCGGCATTCTCGTGGCGCTGTTGCTGCCGGCCGTGCAAGCGGCGCGAGAAGCGGCCCGCCGTATGCAATGCACGAACCACCTCAAGCAGTGGGGGCTGGCGATGCATAACTACGAAAACGCCAATAAGGTGTTTCCCGCTGGCGTGATTCGCGGCTCCAGCGCGACGGTCACATCGGATGGCAACGCCGGTACCAATGGCGTGAATCGTCGGCAAACATTCGTCGTCTCCCTCTGGCCTTACTTCGAGCAGCAAGCGCTGACCGACGCCTACGATTTTAACTTCTCGTTCTATGCCGCCAAGAATCGCCCCGCCGTGATGGCGCAGGTGCCCATGTATTTCTGCCCCAGCGATCGCAAAGGCTATTGGAAAGGGGACCAGTACACGCGTTCGCGCGGCAACTATTTAGTGAACTGGGGCGCTGGTCGCTATCAGCAAGATGATTCCGGCTACTTGCAATCGGCCTTTGGAGTGAATCGTTGGACCGCACACGGCGACATCCGCGATGGCACTTCCAATACGATCTTCATGTCGGAGATCATGATGGCACTCCGCGACGCCGACTTCGACTTTCGCGGCGATTTCATTAACGATGATATTTCCTGCTCGCAGTTCATGACCGTCAACACGCCCAATTCGGGTGTCGATCAAACGGTCTGCGTCGATCTGGTCAAGCCAGGTCCTTGCCTGAGCACGCAAAGCCCCACCCGCGTCTCCGCGCGGAGCAATCATTCCGGTGGCGTGAACGTGCTGCTCGGCGATGGTTCGGTGCGTTCGGTGACCAGCAGTATCGATGCCTTGGTGTGGCGCGCCGCTGGCACCATGGCGGGCAGCGATGTGTACGATCAATCGAAGTTGTAAATGCTTTCTTGAATGAGTGACCTGATGCACAACGTAGTTGCTTTGTTTGGGCGCGCGGCGATTTGCCTCGCACTCTGTGTTGTCGTGGGTTGTGGCCCGCGCGATGGTCTTACCGATGTGCAAGGTACCGTGACGTTCAACAAAACTCCAATCGCCAACGGCACGATCAAGTTCGAGCCGGAAAATGGCGAAGGACCATCCGCCGAAGAGAAAATCATGGATGGCAAGTTCCAGGCCCGCGTCGCCCCAGGCGTGAAGAAAGTGATCATTTACGGCTATAAGAAAATCGGCGAGCACCACGTCACCGGTCCCGATAGCCCGTTGATTGATGACTTGGAGCAAGTCATCCCTGCCAAATTCAACGACGCCACCACGCTGCGTGAAACAATCACCGTCGGCCAGGCACCCCTCACGTACGACTTGAGCGAATAAGCCCAGCGGACTTCTCCCGGTGGCTACGGCGGGAAATCGGTGACAAAGATCGAAATATCAGGGCGTTGGGCCTGCAAATGTTTGGGGACCGCCGATGAGCCATGCGCCGTGCCGACGCGCTTTAAACTCGGCATCGTGAACAGCAACTCCAAGGCGTCGGGTGGGATGTTCATATCCGCTCCACGCACTTCAAACTCGACGAGCGAATGCGTTAGAAACGGTCGTACGTGATCGGCAGTCAGGCCCCACGACGCCTCGATTCGCTCGATAGATTTGACCTGACTGAGCAATTTGACGTCCGACACGCTCAGATCGTCATAGCTGAGCCGCTTCACGGTCCCCAGGTCGGCCAAGAGCGGAGCCACGATCGCCAGATCCTTGTTGCGCGAACCGTAGATCGAGATCGATTCGATTCGCGGCGGCGCAATCCAACTCCAGCGATCGTACCACGGCAGCGTCTGAGGATCGGCGAGACCGTAGCTGATCTCCTGCTGGTTGAGCACGTCAATCGCGTGCCGCACGCGGCGATGACGATTGGTATAGAACGCCAGCGCCACGGCCAGAAGCGTCACCAATACCAGCACCGCCCGCAAGCTAAATTGCCATCGTCGTCGAGGTTGGGGATCGGTCATGAAGAATACATGGCAGACGGGAGTCTGCCCCACCAAATCACCAAAAATCATCAAACAAGACAAAGGACTTGACGCCTGGATAGACTATCAAAATACTCTCAATCAACCAACTTTTCTGTCTGGGAGGCCATTTATGGCTCGGCTATCTCGTCGCGACTTTGTTAGTATGGCCCTCGGCGCCGGAGTGGCAGTTGCCTCGGGCATGGATTCCGTCCGTGCGCAAGCGGCCGAAACGGGTCCGCTTTGGCCCCAATGGCGTGGTCCGACTCGCGACGGGCGGATTAGCAACGACACCACCTGGCCCACGACGCTGACGGCCGAGAACTGTCAGCAAGTTTGGCGCGTCGAACTGGGCCCCAGTTACTCTGGCCCGATCATCGCTGGCGACCGCGTCTTCACCACGCAAACCAAAGCTGCCAAGCAAGAAGTGGTCCACGCCTTCGATCGTGCGACGGGCAAGTCGCTGTGGCAAGTCGATTGGCCTGGTTCCCTGAGCGTGCCGTTTTTTGCGAGCGCAAATGGGAGTTGGATTCGCAGCACGCCTGCCATCGATGGCGATAACCTTTACGTTGGCGGCATTCGCGATGTGTTAGTTTGTCTCAACGCCGCCACCGGCGAGACGCGTTGGAAGGTGGATTTTGTCGAGCAATTCAAATCGCCGCTCCCGGCGTTTGGTTTTGTTTGTTCGCCGCTGGTCGTAGGTGACGCGCTGTATGTACAAGCCGGAGCGTCGCTCGTGAAGCTCGACAAAACCTCAGGCAAGGTGTTGTGGCAAACGCTCAAAGATGGCGGCGGCATGTGGGGAAGCGCATTCTCTTCGCCGATCTACACTACGCTGCAAGGTGTGCCGCAACTCGTGGTGCAAACGCGCGAGGTGATGGCCGGCGTCGCGCCGGCGGACGGCAAGGTCTTGTGGGAGCAGAAAATCCCCTCGTTTCGCGGCATGAATATCCTCACGCCCACCGTTTGGAACGATGCCATCTTCACCAGTAGCTATGGTGGCAAGTCGTTTCTGTTCCAAATCAAGAAGGATGGCGAAGCATTCAGCGTGGAGGAAGTCTGGACGAACAAGACGCAAGCGTACATGTCGTCGCCGATAGTGTGGAACGATCATGCGTACTTGCATTTAAAGAATCAACGCTTCACCTGCATCGATTTGAAGACCGGGGAGGAAAAGTGGACGACGAAACCCTACGGGCAGTACTGGAGCATGGTGGCGCAACAAGACCGTCTCGTCGCACTCGATCAGCGCGGGCAACTACTGCATATCCACCTCACGCCGGAGAAATTCGATCTGCTTTCAACGCTGAAAGTCAGCGACGAGGAGACATGGGCGCATCTCGCAATCTGCCGAGGCCAACTCTTCGTCCGTGAATTGAAGGCGCTCGCGATGTATGAATGGAAATGATGTTAAGCCGCGAAGCTTAGCTCGCTTTGTCGTGCAGAATGGTTTGATCGAGATTGGACGTGGAAGTGGGCGGCGATGGCGAAGCAGAAGGCTGATTGCGTTCGTGTCGGCCCCACCAAGCGTCGGCGTTGTCGATTGTCCAACTGCCGGCCGCTGGCGAACGAAGCAGCAGGCCCATTAGATCGCGGGCGGTTTGGGGTCGCTTGGCGCGACTCTTTTCCAAGCAGGCCATGATCGCGCTTTCCAATTCCACTGAGATGGTGCTCCCCAATCGTTCCGAGGGAAGTTGCGGCACTGCGGTCACGTGCTGCTGACACAATTCTACGAGCGATGTCGCCGTGAAGACCGCCTTGCCTGTCAATAAGTAATAGCCGACTGCGCCGACGGCATACAGATCGCTGCGCGCATCGACCAGATCGGGCGTTTGAATCGCCTCGGGCGACATATAAAGCGGCGTACCGGATAGTCCGCCTGATTGCTGTGCTTGTTGTTGATCGTCGATCGCTTTCACCAAACCAAAGTCGAGCACTTTTACAACGTCCGACTCACCGCCG
>JBGSHH010000253.1:0-2507 GCA_041752355.1 Pirellulaceae bacterium
GTTGAGATACACATGGAAGTCGCAGGCCATCGCCTTGCGTCCCACCTCGATGAGCGGTCGCGGTGGAGCGAGCGGTGCTGCGGGTGCGTCCGGTAACGCGTTATCCAGGGCGTCCTCGGCTGCCTGACGAGCCGAGCCACCAGCGAGGAATTGACGACGCGTTGACTTACGCGGAGTGCCCATAACGCTTCACCTCGTTCTTGCCGATCCCTTTTTGCCTGGGGAAAATGAGGGGGATTGGGAATGGCGTAAGCACTGTACTGCTCACAACACCCCAGGCGGTTCTTAACCCTCTTTCGGCATCCTCCTCTGGCACTTGCTCCCCAGGAAGAGACGCGTGTTTTCGGTCGGCGTTATTTATTCTTCAAGCGCGGATCAAGCGCATCCCGCAAACCATCACCGAGGAAGTTCAGCGCAAACAGCGTCAGCGAAAACGCCAGGCCGGGGAACAGCACCAGCCACCAGTATACTCGCACCGGCGTGATCACTTGCACGCCATCGTTGACCAAAATCCCCCACGATACATCGGGCGGCGTTACGCCCAGGCCGAGAAATGAAAGATAGGCTTCAAACAGCATCACCGAAGGAATTGTCAGTGTGAGATAGACGATGACCACACCCATCACGTTGGGAATCAGGTGGCGGAAAACAATTGTCATCCGCCGCGCGCCAATCGTGCGAGCGGCTTCGATGAATTGCTCATTTTTGAGGGAGATGACCTGACCGCGCACCACGCGGGCCATCGTCAGCCAGTAAATCGCGCCGATCAGCACATACAGAATGATAATCTGATTGATGCCGTAGGGAGTGAGATATTTATTCTTCACATCATCGTTGGACAAGATCGTAATGACAAAAATCACCACGAAAATGAATGGAATCGAGTAAAGAACATCGACCAGCCGCATCATCACGTTATCGACCCAACCGCCGAAGTAGCCGGAAATGGCTCCATACGAGACGCCAATCACCAGCGACACGAAGGCAGCCACGGTCGCCACGACGAGCGAAACCCGTGCACCCCAGCAGATTCTGGCGAGCTGATCGCGTCCCAAATTGTCGGTCCCCATGACCGACGGAACGGCGAAATCGGAAAACATCGCCACGCGAGCGCGAATCATCAAGAGCGTCAGTGGTCCGGCGTTGTTGCTCAAGCCACCGAACGGATCGTCGTTCTTTATCCGTTCGAGCTGCTTTGCGATTGCGTCTCGTTCTTCGCCGCGCGCCTCGTCGTACTTGGCCATCAGTGCCGCCACTTCTCCGCGATAGGCCGTGATGCCCAGCGGCACCGCCTCCAAGTTTGGTGGCTTGAACTGGCGCTTCTTTAGGTCAAGCTTGATCGGCGATTGCAGCGGCAACAGCGGCGTGAAGAACGCCAGGAGCGACAACGCGATTAGGAAGTAAAGCGAGAACATGGCGGCGGGACTGCGTTTCAGACGCTTCCAGGAGTCTTGCCATAGCGAGACACCGCGAATCGACGACGCTTCCGCCAACAGCGCCGCATAGCGCTCGGACGTTTTGTCCACTTTGATCGGCTCAGGCTGTTTCCCGTCGGACGTGCTGGGCATCGCTTATTCCAACTTCACACGAGGATCGATCACCAAGTATGCCAGATCAACAATCGTATTGGCCACCAACAGAATTAACGTATAGACCATGACCATCCCCAGCGCGATCGAGTTTTCGCGCTGCAGCGCCGCTTCAATGAAGTGGCTGCCCATTCCGGGGATGAAGAAGATCCGCTCCAGGACCAGCGATCCCGTTAGCACGCCCGCGGTAGCTGGCCCCAGAAACGACACCACCGGCAACAGCGCACCGCGCAACGCATGTCGCAGCACGACACGTCGCTCGCTCAAGCCTTTGGCGTAAGCGGTGCGGATGTAGTCCTGGCTGAGCACTTCCATCATCCCGGTCCGCGTCAGCCGAGCAATATAGGCCGCGAACGGAGCGCCCAGGCAAAGGGAAGGCAATATTAACTGCGACAGCGAGCCCCAGCCGGCGGCGGGCAAGAGTTGCAACCAAAACACCACAATCAAAATCGCCACACTCGCCAGCACAAAATTGGGCACAGCAATGCCGAGCGTGGCCAAACTCATGAAGCTGATATCCAGCCAGCTATTGCGATAGACCGCCGAGACAACGCCTGCGGAGATTCCCAATGTGATGGCGAAAACCATCGCGAACACACCGAGCGATGCCGACACGGGGAAACCTTCCGCCACCAATTGATTCGCGTTGTAGTCCCCTTTGTAGTTGATGCCCAAATTCCCGCGCAGCAATTGGCGCAATTGCACAAAATACCGTTCCACCACGGGGCGATCAAAGCCATAGCGCTCACGCCGTTGTTGCCGCGTCTCAGGTGAGAGCGCCTTCTCGCCTGCGAACGGGTCGCCAGGAACGAGTGCCATCAAACAGAACGACAACGTGTAGACTGCCCACAACGTGAGCACAACCCAACCACAACGTCGCACTAAGAACCCGAGCACTGGAAGCATCGAAAAGGAATT
>JBGSHH010000254.1:0-1872 GCA_041752355.1 Pirellulaceae bacterium
GGCACTTCGGGCCGTAAAGGAATGCGCATCTTCGGCAGATGATCGCGCACTGTACAGCAATAGACTTCGTGATCGGGACTGGCAGGACGCGAAATGCAAGTGATATAGTCCCATGGACGCAAGCCGTTTAGGGCTGCGGGACTCAAGTCAACAATTGGATCGCCTGCGCGCAGTAGATCGATTTCGACCACATTCACGCCGCCTGTTTTCAACTCGCGGCGCTTTTGGATATACAGTTCCCTTCCGGACGAGCTTTTATTGGCAGGACTAATGAGTTCGATTTGAGTGACGACTTGTTGTCCTCGCTGGTCAAAAATCTGCAAGTATGGCTCACGCACTTCCGCTGGCAACATCGAGCGCACGATGACCGGTTCGTCGGCTTCCAGGACCGCGGAAGTAGGTGAATTCTGCGTTCTTGTCCACTGAATCGCCGCGAGATCTGGATAAACGTTTCGCTCCGGTTCTTCCAGCCAGATGCGTTCATCAATATCGATGAAGAAGCCCAGTGACATGACCTGCGGTTGCAGCAAGTCGCTCGCTACATTGATCACACGCGAATGAAAACCGCGCCACACTTCGGTCGATTCCAGCCACGGATCCATGCCGGGAAATGGACTAGGCATTGCTCTGCTCCTGGGAAGACATCATTTGCATTCCCAATTATACACTCCGGTCGATCAACCAGGTGTGGTGCGAACACTTACGGGCCTCGGGAACTTTTCTTCGCAACAGACTTGCTTGCCGTGGGGGGAGGAGGCGTTGGCGCAAGCGATGCCGTTTCGATTTCAACACCGGAAAATGAGTCCGGCGTAATATCGGCTTCACTCATCTTGCAGGCAATTTCATAGGCGCGCCAAGCCGCCTGATATACCGGCGTCTGCAAGGCGCCGAGTTCATCGTCATCGGCTTGTTTCCAGCGACCCGGCGCATCGGACAAACTCGGCCCCTTGGGGTGCCGATGACGGGACCACAGCGCAGCCGCGCCATCCATCGCTAATGCAACGGCACGACCGCGTTGATCGTCGATTTCGTCGAGCAGCGCAATCGCGCACATTGCTTCATGGACACCGTAGGTGATGCCCTTGAAAGGCGCTTCGCCCTCACTAGCGAACCAGCGATCGGGCGGGTGGGCGAGTTCCTTGCGGGCTTTATCCGAAACGCGTTCGCCGGCAATGATTCGCCGCGTCATTTGCAACGCTTCTTCGACGCGAAAATGCTTCCGAAAGGGGACTGAGGTGGTGGCAAGTCCAAGTTCAGCGATTCGCAATGCCATCGCCAGCCTGACGCACATCGGCAGCTTTGCCAGTTTGCCGCATGAGGGCGGCAAATCAGGATCAACAACCCGGCGCGGCTTGGACTTTTTCGGCATGGTAGATACCTACAGCTAGACTATATTGCCCACAGAACAAGTTAAGCAGTCCAACCATGCGCCTCCCGCACCTTCAGCATCGTGGCCAGAATCGTGTTCCACGTGGCAGGCGTTTCCAGCATGGCGTTGGGGAACATGCAACCGTCCCAGCAGATGTGTTGGATGCCGCGGGCGGGAGCATCTTTGAGCCAGTAGCCGGCGCACTTGACGATATCGAGCTTGCCATTGGGATCGTCGGCGGGGCAGTGGCGACCGGTCTTGTCGTGATTGCCAGCGCCATGCACCGTGCCGTCGTTTTGGGCGATGTGGAAATCGATCGTCCACGGACGCAGCTTGTCGACCATCTTCTCATAGGCGGGATAGAACTCGGCGTCGCTATAGCCCGGTTGCAGCAGCGCATGCTCCGGCGCGTTGTACCCCATCAGGTAGAGATAGGTATGCGCCATGTCGGCCTGGAAGCCGAGACTCTCCGGCATGCCGACCGCTTCGAGCAAGTCGAGCAT
>JBGSHH010000255.1:0-3241 GCA_041752355.1 Pirellulaceae bacterium
TCGTGAGGTAACGTGTGTGCGCTGTCACGATCCCGATTTCGCCGCGCAGACTAAGGGCGGTCATGCTGACGAACAAGGGCGGTTCTCGGCGCTGGCCAGCGCTCAAACGAGCGACCTATTGCTGCCGAAGATCGAAACCTGTCGGCAATGTCATGGCGCCCCTAGCAATTCCCATCCGCACGCCGGCGCGAAAGCGGATTGCATTACGTGTCATGCCTACCATCACGACAAAAACGAGCCCGCTGGCCGGATGGATGCCTGGCTGCAAGAGAAACGAGGCCACAAGCCTAAGGCGATGGGAGAATGATGTTTGAACGCCGCATCATCTGGGGCCTGCTAGGCTTGCTCGCATTGGCGAGTTGGTCGGCGCTCGCGCCGGGTGTGCCGCCGTCGAACGACCAACCGGCGCTGGTGCTGACGGCTTTGGAGGAAGCACCGCGCGCGACGAACCTGGTCGGTGCGATGTCCTGTTCGGCATCCGCCTGTCACGGCAGTCTCACACCTGACCGAAATGCGTCTGGCGTCAATGCGACGCGCATTCGTCGCGATGAATATTTGCATTGGCACGATCGCGATCCGCATGCCCGCTCGCTCAAGACGTTGCAGAGTGCCAAGTCGTTGGCAATTCTCCAGCGTTTGAAGATCATTGAGTCTGCGGAGAAAAGTGGTCAGTGGCAAGTGCGCAAAGAAGCTCAGGCCGCTTACCAAAACTGTTTGCAATGCCATGCGTTGGAGCCTAAGCCCACGCATGATCCGCGGGATTTGACGGCGCTCGAGCCCGTAAGTTGTGAATCGTGCCATGGTCCGGCGAAGACCTGGTTGCGCCCGCACTACGAGGAATCTTGGCCGACTTTGGCGGAGAAGCCCCAGGACTATATCGATACGGCCAACCCCACAGCGCTCGCGCAAAGTTGCGTCGCTTGCCACGTGGGCGCGAAGGATCGCGAGGTGAATCATGACTTGATTGCGGCGGGACATCCCGCGCTCAAGTTTGAACTCGCCGCCTATCGCGCCCTATTGCCGCCGCATTGGAACGAAGCCAGGTTGCGGGCCAGTCATCCGCATTATGAAACCGAGCTATGGTCGGCGGGGCAGCGCCAGTCCGCCGCCGCTGCCATCGATTTGCTTGCGGCGCGTTATGCCGGTAGCCATGCTACGTTGCCAGCGCCCGATACGAAGTCTCGCGCAGAGACAATCTGGCCGGAGTTCGCGGAGTTCGATTGTTACGCTTGTCATCACGATCTGGGAGGCGCGAGTTGGCGTTCCTATAAGACTCATGCGCCAAAACAGTTGGCCGCCTGGAGTCCTTGGTACTTTGCGGCCTGGCAAGCGACTCTGCAAGAACAGCCGATTGACGAACTGGGCAGCGCCATGCAACGGAGTCTGCGTCAAGACGACGAGCGTTTGCCGGCGCTGTTGGCTGCGGCGCGCCAAGTCATTGTCCAAAAAAATGGGCCATCGTTGCAATTCGATCCCGAAATCGCCGCCCAGCACTGGGACTGGGCGACGCAGGCGTACTTGCAACTCGTCGCCTGGGACGAGGACTATCGACATGCCGTGGCGAAGGGTGGAGGAACGTTGCTGGAAGCGGATGTGGCGATTACGGCGCGCTTGAAAGAGCTGCGGGCGTTGCTGGCGTTTGAACCTGGGCGCGATGGTCCGCCCCGATCTGCGGATGCTTCGACCGGCAGTATCGATCGACGTAGTCAGGTGGCGGAACAGTTGCAGTACTTGCAAGATGCCATACAGCAGCGGGAGGCCAAGCCATGAAGCCCCGCGTGGAAATACCTTTGGTTGTTACGCTATTTGGTGGCGGCTTGCTATTGTGGGCGGGCCTGACCGTTTGGGCCGATGAATCACCGCGCTCGAGCGGCTGGCAACTAGCGGAATTAGAAGAGGCGTATCGACATCCCGCCCCGGAGCAAACGAACCTGCGCTATGAAGGCGTCGACTCTTGTCGTCGCTGTCATCGCGAACCGCTGCCGGAAGAGGTGGCCAGCGGAGCCGATAAATTCATTACTTTGCGCGAAGCGGAGGTTTGGAAGCATCAGGACAAGCACGCGCTAGCGTTTGCCCAACTCTTGCCGGAAAACAACCCGCTGGCGAAGCAGATGATCGAACGGTTGCGCATTCCCGATATTCGCGCCGCAAAGGAATGTCTGAGTTGTCATAGCAACTGGCAGCATCAAACGCGTCCCGAACAGCGCGAGCGTCCACCCGTTGACTTCGAGCAAGGCGTCACCTGCGAAGCGTGTCACGGTCCGAGTTCCGCCTGGGATAAGCCGCATCGCGATCCGCAGTGGCGCACGATTGCTCCGCATGTAAAAGCATCGTGGGGGATGATCGATGTTCGTAGTCCGACCGTTCGTGCCCAGCAGTGTTTCAGTTGTCATATCGGTAATTCCGCCGAAGGCAAAGTGTTGACGCACGACATGTACGCGGCAGGCCATCCTCCCCTGCCCAGTATTGAACTGGAAACATTCTCACAAGCAATGCCTGCGCATGGGCGACATACGAGTGAGAAGGCCGATTTTCCACTGCGCAAGGAGTTCCTCGCGGCCAATCCACAAGCGAACGCCGGTGGCAAGTTGCATCGCAGTCGCGCGGCGCTGCTGGGTGCGGTTGTCGCTTTGCGTACGTCAGTTGCGTATATGGCGGCCGAACAGGCAAGTGCCCCAGGCGTGCCGGACTTCGCGCTGTTTGACTGTTACGCTTGTCATCACGATCTCAAATCACCTGCCTGGCGACAGCAGACACTCGGCGCAGGCATACCGGGACGACCCAAACCCGCAGTTTGGCCCAAGGCACTCCTGCCTGCGGCGATGGCCTACGTGAATTCAAAAGATAAAGCAGCACTAGCAAGTCTGGCGAGTTACGAACAAGCGTTCGAACGTCGCCCGTTCGGCGACGCGAAACGAGTGAAACTCCAGAGCGCGGCGTTGCTCACGGCGCTCGACGCTTTCATCCCGCACCTCGAAGCTGCCCCTTGCGATCAAGCAGCCGTGCGACGCGCACTGGTCGAACTGACGAAGCCAGCGCGTGACAATACGATCGATTTCGACGCCGCTCGACAAATCGCTTGGACGATCGAAGTGCTGGCAGGCGACGTTGCCTTGTCGGATCGTGACGCCCATCAGGTTAAAACGCTTCTCGCGCGCTGGCGAACGACACTACGTCTCGACCTGCCCGGCACTCAGGCGAAATCGCTCACCGACGATCTCGCTCAGCGTTGGAAACCGAT
>JBGSHH010000256.1:0-4351 GCA_041752355.1 Pirellulaceae bacterium
GCTCCGCCGTGATGCCGTTGGACGTTGGCGAGCGCGTGCTACGAAGTACGGCCACCAGCGGAATCCTTCGGCATGGGTACGTGGATGGGCCGCTGAATAAATGATTTACACGACATCCATTGAGAACTAGAATCGCGATTGTTTTGATTGGGTATAGTACCGCTGTAGTGGGCATTGCAACTATCTGCAATGGCACTCGTTCGGCAGCAGAATACTTTTTTATCCCGCTCAATAGAAGAACTCAAAGACTAGGGCATGTCCGAATCGTACCAAGATCAAATTCGCAAAACACTGGAATGCATGCCGATTTCCAACGTACCGATACCGTGGTCTGTCATCGGCGAATCGGCGGTTGGCGGGCTGACTGAAATCGGGTTCGTTCCTAACACTGATGACTTGCTCGTCATCTCTAGTCAAGGGCGAGGATTATTCGATACGCTAACTGGCGAAAGGCTTTCGCGCGACTACGAAGAATTCTTCGCCAATCCCGATTCAACGGGATTCACGGCGCCTGGAATTGGTCGTGCCAGCGGTGCAACTGTGCCGCTCGCCGGTTTGCACGGTGGCGGCCTACCTCGTGTCACGAAAGACGGATGGATGATTGACGTCATCCATTTACCTTGGCCCCGACACGTATTGTTTTTGTCATCCAATTACAAACCATGTTACGATGACACTGGTAACTCGTGGAAAATTTGCGACGAGGGGGCATGTGAATACCGGATGGCTGGATTCTCGCCATCTGGCCGCGCATTCGTGTTCGCGACGTCGTGCGAACTTATCATCTACGGCCGAACCAAGGGATAATCGTGTCGCCGGGACGGTTGACCTGTTCCGTCTTCCACACCAAGGCGTGTTTATGAAGATTCGGCATTGGTCATCGGGATCGACGATGGTAAACGGATTGCGATGATTCCATCATGAAAAGCATAAAGCTACCGCCAAGAGTCCTCATCGCGTTCCTGGTCGTTGTTGCTATCGTTGCGTCAGTATAACGGCAGGCGGGACGCCTACCCCACGAAGGACAACCATCATGCTTCCTCTGCTCTTATCGCTGTTGCTGGCTCCGCCTGGGGATCAACCAGATGTCGAAACAACGGCGCAATCGCGGCGGTTGGTCGAGCAGCTAGTGGCAGGCGAGCATCAGAAAGTGGCGGAGGCATTCGACGAAACCATGCGCAAGGCCCTACCCGTCGAGAAAGTGGGCCAAGTTTGGCAAGCGACAACGGCTCCTTTTGGCAAGTGGCAAGGCATCGAGCGGACGCGCGTCGAGAAACAAGGCGAGTATGAGATTGTGATCGTGACGTGCGCATTTGCTGATGGCAAGCTCGATTCCAAGTTTGTCTTCTCGTCCGAGGGCAAAGTCGCCGGTTGGTTTTTGCTGCCGGCGTCAAAGTATCAAACGCCTGCTTACGTCGATACAAAAAAGTTTGCGGCGACTCCCGTGGAAGTCGGTCAAGGCGAATTCCTGCTCACGCTCCCCGGCACGTTGGCGCTGCCGCAAGGTGCGGATCCCTTTCCGGCAATCATCCTGGTGCATGGCTCGGGACCCCAGGATCGCGACGAAACCATTGGACCCAACAAGCCGTTTCGCGATCTGGCGCAGGGGCTCGCTTCGCGCGGCATCGCTGTCTTGCGGTATGAGAAGCGCACGAAGCAGCATCCCCTCGCCATGTCGCTCGTGCCGAAACTCACCGTCAAGGAAGAAACCATCGACGACGCCGTCGCGGCGTTCGATTTGCTCGCGAAGCAACCGAAAATCGATCCGCAGCGCATCTATGTCCTCGGGCATAGCCTGGGTGGCATGCTCCTTCCACGCCTTGCCGAGCGACAGCCGAAGTTCGCAGGCTTCATCAGTCTGGCCGGTTCCACGCGACCTTTGGAAGATCATATCCTGGAGCAAACGAAGTACATCTTGGCGCTAGACGGATTGAATGCGGAAGACGAGCAAGCCATCAAAGCGTTGGAACAGCAGGTCGCGCTCGTCAAATCCGATAAACTCACGTTGCAAACGCCTGCGAAGGATTTGCCGCTGGGAAGTGTCCCCGCCGCGTATTGGCTCGATCTGCGCGACTATCGTCCCGCGGAAGCGGCCCAACAGATCAAACAGCCGCTGTTAATCCTGCAAGGCGAGCGTGATTATCAAGTCACGATGGCAGACTTCGCTGCTTGGAAGGCGGCGTTGAAGGGCCACGACAACGTCACTTTTCGATCCTATCCCCAACTCAATCATCTATTCATCTCCGGCAAAGGCCCGAGTCGCCCGATCGAATACCTCCAAGCCGGCAACGTGGCGGAAGAAGTTATTCAGCAGATCGCGAAATGGTTGACAGAAGCGCGGTAGTCTACGGCGAAAGTACCCCGTTGCTCCCTCAACTTGGCCTCGCGCCGCGCACGCTTTAAGATGTTTGATAACGAAAAGGAAAACTACTATGTCCTATCAGCATGTCGTAGTGTTGGCGCTAATATTATTCGGCGGGCAGGTTGCTTATGGTGAGGACGCACCTCTTCCCTACCAAGACGATCCAGCCATCATCGCAGCGATTGCGAAGTTGGGGGACCGCACTTCGCTGGCGCTTCCCAAGGTGAAGGTTGATGCCAAGACCGAGCTCTATGGCTGTCAATTGATGGGGCCAGTGACGCGCGGTTACACGATGCGGATGGCCTATGCACCGGGACGACAGACCGCGCTCTATCATGGCGGCGACCACCAAACCTTACGCTCCAACGATGTGTGGGAGTATCATCTCGGCTCCAACACCTGGCACGCGATATTCGAGCCTGACGGGGGCAATCAAGCGCCGTACAAAGGCGTGCTGATGTTCTTGGCGCGCCGCTTGCGCGCCCAACCCGAGCAGCCGATGACAGCCGACGAACGCAAACAGTTCGAAGAGGTCCGGCCTTGGTGGAACGCCAATGTGGTCTGGAAGGATGGCTACCTGACGACGCAGCGCGGCGGGCCAATTCTGCCGGGGCATACTTGGGACACGCTGGTCTACGAGCCCAATCAGAACCTGATGATTCATGGCACCGGCGCCTACTGTAGCGACGCCGCGATATTGGAAAGCCGCTATCGCGAGATTCCGTTAGAGGATGTCGAGCAGAAAATCGACAAGGCGTATAGCAGCATTTGGATGTTCGATCCCTTTGCCAAACGCTGGCTCATTCACAAACGTCCTGTTTCAGGCGCTATGCCGGACATGGAAGGCATGGGCGCAACGATGTGCTATATCCCTGATCTTAAACGCGTGATCTATTACGTCGCCGCGCAGAATGTCTCGCCCCACGCGTTCAGGATGTGGTCGTGGGACGTGGGGAAGAATGAATGGACGGAATTGAAACCCAATGGCGGCAAGGGGATCGATGACTTAGTGTTGCGTGATCATGTCGCGCCGCTGGCGGAACAGCAGACCGCTTACAGCCCTCAGCATAAAACCATGGTGGCGGTGCTAGGCAAGGAGACATTCGCCTACGATGTCGTCAAGAATCACTGGGCGAAGCTGAATGATCTGTGTCCGCTCGACGCCCACGACGCCAAAACGATGTTCGCTTACGACAGTGTCAATGACGTGTTCCTGCTCACCGAAGGCAACGAGCAAGGTCAGGTGGCGGCGTTCTCGCTGCCTGACAATAAATGGGAACTCATCACGCCCCACGGCGATGGCTGCCCACCTTCGAACTACGGTGCCGGCAACTACTGGGGCCAACCCAAAGGCTACTTCGATCCCCGCTTGAACGTACTCGTCGTCCAAGGCGGTTTTGCCAATCGGATGTGGGTCTATCGGCATGGGAAGTGAGTGGGCGTGTCCGCAACCGCGTCATTAGTTCTTTGCCGCCATTGTATTCCATTCCCACAGGCGGTTGAATTCTACCCTCGCCCAACCGACAATAGCATCTTTGCTGCCGAACTTTCCCACCTTGGAGAAACCTCTCATGCTGCGACGTTTTTGCTTTGCTTTGTGCGCCACCGTGGCGCTCCTCTCGACCGCCAGCCTCGCGTTGGCTTATGGCCCGCAATACACCGATCCCGCTAAGACCGATGCCGATTTCGCGTTCCAAGGGGAATATGTTGGCGAAGTGAAAGTCAACGATCAGGCGATGAAGTTTGGCGTGCAAGTGATCGCGCTCGGAGGCGGCAAGTTTCACGCGGTTGGATATGCCGGGGGCTTGCCTGGCGATGGCTGGAACAAGGAAGAGAAAATCGAAGCCGATGGCGAACTCCAGGATGGTGCGGTAAGCTTCAAGAAGGACGACGGCGAAGGGGTGATCAAGGATGGCAAGCTTTCGCTAAAGACCAGCGCTGGCGAGGTCATTGCCACGCTCGATAAAGTCGAGCGCAAGAGTCCCACGC
>JBGSHH010000257.1:0-8320 GCA_041752355.1 Pirellulaceae bacterium
TGCACGGCGGCAGTAAGCGTTTGCACGGCGTCGTCATAGCGACCGAGTTCCTTGAGCGCTAGTCCTTGCTTCACGAGGATTTCCGCCGGCGCTTGCCCGGGACCATAGCGATCCTCGAGCGCGGTGAGGGTCGCCAAGGCGCGTTGGGGTTTGTGTTGCGCGCGATAAACATCGGCAATCGCCAATTGCACGTGCGGGTAGTGTTCCTGCACGGACAGCGCCCGGTGATAGCTGGCCAGTGCGTCGCCGTAGTTGCCGGCGGCTTGCAAAGCATCGCCATGCAATGCCCAGGCGGCTGGATTGCGAAACTCCGCGTTGATCGCCTTTTCCGCTTCCGTTTGCGCTCGGGAGATATTGCGTTGCGCCAGGTGCATTTCACCAAGTTGCACTTGCAGGTTGGCATCGCCAGCGGAAAGCCGCACCGCTTCTTCCATTTGCTTGGTGGCGGCGGCGTGTTCACCCCGTCGCCACAATAGCTCGGCATACCGGCAACGCGCCCGCTCATCGACAGGGCAGGTCTTAATTGCCTGCGCAAAGAGTCTTTCTGCTTGATCGAAGTCACCCTGCTGCATCATCTCCAAGCCCTGCGATGAGATCGTGCGCGCTTGGACAACGCTTTCCGAAACGGGTGGCTTGCAAAGCGAGCGACAGCCGGAGGAACTCGCTAGCAGCAAACAGAGGGCGAGTAGCGGACGAACCGGCAGCCTGTGCAACGTGCGTGGCGAGTTTTTTCGGTGCTCAGGCATCCGTGCGTGAGTTCCGCGAACAGGTGGGCGGTGCTGGCAGCGCCGCACTAATTCCATCATCGACCGTCTTACATACCTAACGGCAGGTAAATCGGCCGGCGCGCAAACAGCGTGCGGCGGGGGAGGGTAGCAGAATGGGTCTGTCATGAACAGGCGAGCATAGGCCGAATGGGAGGTTTGCGTAGTCTCCCTGCCGGAAATTGGTTCGATCGGTACAATGGTTTATTCGAGGTTTCGTCTTCCCGTCCTCTAAAACCCTCCTAGTGATGTCCGCGACGTTTCAAAACTTTGGTGTTACCTTCCTGTATCCAGAAAACTGGCAACTGGCCGATGAATCGGGGGCGGTCGACGATGGCCCCAAAACGATCACCGTGCAAAGCCCCAGTGGCGGCTTCTGGTCGCTGCATGTGTACGAACCGGCGACCGAGCCGCAAGCGATGGTGGATCAGGTGAAGTTGACGATGTCCGGGGAGTACGAGGGTCTGGAAGCAGTGGTGGCTAGCGAAGAAATCGAAGGTGCCAATTTGATCGGCTACGATCTCGACTTTTACTGCCTCGATTTTGTCATCTCCGCGCAAGTCCGCAGCCTTCGCGTCGGCACGCGAACATTCGTGCTGTTCTGCCAAGCAGAGACGCGCGACTTCGAGAAACTCTCGCCCGTTTTCAACGCCATGGCGGTGAGTTTACTGAGATCGTCGGCCTAGGGGGATCAAGACGCTGTTCGCCGTTGCACCGGCAACTTACAATCTCCTTCGCCGCTTCGCGCCCATTGCCACGCATCAAGGAATCGATATGCCGGCGACCAAAGAGTTGAAAGTGGAAATCGGCGACCAGCGTTTCCTCATCGCTTCGGATGACGAGTATTTGCGACAGCTTCGCAAAGGCTTTGAGCCCGAGATGGTGAAGCTTTTTCGTGCGGTCGCCAGTGGTAGCCGAGTCGTATTGGATGTGGGGGCAAACATCGGTTGCACAGCGCTGCTCTTCGGGCAACTTGCGCAGAGCGTGCATGCCTTTGAACCAGCTCCCAGCACCTACGCCTTTTTGGAACAGAACGTGGGCCGCTCTGGCCTGCGAAACATCACTCTGCATAACTACGGAGTGGGAGCCGTAGCCGGCGAGTTCTCGCTGACGTTTTCGCCTGTGAATCGCTCCGGGGGTTTCGTCTCGAATCAAACTCAGGCGACCGAGGGGCACATCGTCGAAACTATCCAAATTCGGCAGTTGGATGAGGTAGTACGGACCCTTGATCTAGCGGCGGTCGACTTCATCAAGATCGATGTCGAAGGCTTTGAAGGGGATGTTTTGCGCGGAGCGAAGGATACCCTGGCCAAGTTTCGCCCGAACGTGGTCATGGAACTTAACCACTTTTGCTTAAACGCGCTGCAACGGACCTCCGTTCCCGAGTTCTTCGATCTCATTCGCTCCTTGTTTCCCATTGCTGTGGCGGTGGATGGGGCGAGTTATCTCGATCTCCATAACGAAAGTGACCGTTTCGTGGTGATGTACAATCACATCCTCAAAATGAGATTCCCCAATATCCTGGCCGGTTTCGATGAAGCGCGACTGACGCAATTCCGTTCAACGTACCGCCATGGATATGACGAGAATTCCGGAGTAAAGAAATCACGCAGGTGGAAACTGTATTTGAAACGGATGAAGTGGTGGTGAGCTACCTGACGCCATTACTGAAACGCAGGTTGATAGCCGCATGTAAGTTTTACAACCTAACCTTGCGTTTTTCGCAGGTTATGACGGACGGCATCTGCGAAACGGCCGAGTGAAAACGGATTTTTTAAAGTTTCACGCTTGTGGCATGCGGGCTGCACTGAGAAACTACGCTCACTCATCGTTCAACTTGTCGTTTCGTTTCAGGATGAATATTTGGCCGCTAGGGATGGGGGCCGCGTGAATCTTAGTGGCCTGTCGCCGGGGTTTGGCGACCATTAACTTGCTGCCCGCTACGGGCGGTCCCCGTATTTTCACGTGAACGACATCCCGATCGGCAACTTCGTTTGCCGGTCGGGGTTTTGTTGTTTCTAGCTATGCATTCGCGGCAGCGGTTCACCAGCGGCAATAATCGCGGCTTCGGCGGCGGCTAGTTCGGCGAGACGATTGCGGACTTCTTCTTCGGACCCGAAGTCTTTTGCCAGGCGGACATACGAACTGTGATGTCGAGCTTCGGATTCAAACAGGCTGTCATAGAACGACGCCAGCGTTTTATCGGCGAGTTGCTCGCGAAGAATGCCGAAGCGCTCGCAACTGCGCGCTTCGATGAGTGCCGCCACTAGTAGCCGATCAATCGCTTTGTGCGGTTCTTCTTTCCGCACTAAATCGTTCAGTTTGCGGCCGTATTCGCTCGGCTTGAGGCGGCGAAAGGGGATGCCTCGCTCTTTGAGAATATCGAGTACCAGGAAGAAGTGTTCCAATTCTTCTGCCACGATCTCGTTCATCGCTCGACAGAGATCTTCGTTTTCGACATAGGCGAAGAGGAGATTCATGGCGGTGCCGGCCGCCTTTTTCTCGCAGTGAGCATGATCGATCAACAATTCGTCCAAGTGCTCATTCACATGGGCGAACCATCGATCGGACGAAGTGGATTGCAGATTCAACATGAGCCACAGTTTAGCGGCGTGAGGGTAAGAAAGGTAGGTTGGTACTCCTGCACCGACCAGACGTCGACGCCCAGCCGATCGCACCCTGCAATCGCGAAGGATGAGGATATCCGTCCTACTAGGAAGCGAGTTCAAGCGCTACAATCGAAGCCTATGATCCTGCTTTCCGCTCAAGACATTCGTAAATTCTATGGCCCCGAGCCGGTGCTCGATGGAGTGACGTTCGATATTCGCCCTGGCGAACGCGTGGGTTTAGTGGGTCCCAATGGCACAGGCAAGACAACTCTCCTGCGCATCTTGGCGAAGGAACTTGACACCGACATTGGCACGATCGATTTGCATAGCTCCGCGCGACTGGGATACTTGGAGCAGCATCCCGAGTTCGCGCCGGGCCGCACCGTGTGGGAAGAGGCGCAAAGCGGGCTAGCGGCGCTGCTCGAATTAGCGACCGAAGCGGAGCACCTCGCCCAGGCATTGGGCGAGACTCAGGATGAAGGACAGCGAGCCAAACTCGGCACGCGGTTTGACTACGTCCAATACCAACTCTCGCACCACAACGCCTACAACGTCGAACATCGCATCGAGAGTGTATTGCTTGGCCTGGGTTTTTCGCTCGATGCGCTCCAACAACCGGTGGATCAACTCAGTGGTGGGCAACGAAACCGGCTGGTACTGGCGAAACTCCTGCTCGAGGAGCCGGACATCATGTTGCTGGATGAGCCCTCCAATCACCTCGATATTGAGGCCACGGAATGGCTGGAAGCTTACCTTACGTCCACACAGCAGGCTTTAGTCATCGTCAGTCACGATCGGTACTTTCTCGATCGGGTAACCAATCGCACGTTGGAATTGTTTCGGGGCACAGTCGATGATTTCCCCGGCAATTTCACGCAGTATCGACGCCTCAAGAGCGAGCGTTTGGAAGTGCAGCGGCGCACATATGAGAAGCAGCAGATTGAAATCGCCAAGATGGAGGAGTTCGTTCGTAAGAACTTCTCCGGACAGAAGTCGAATCAGGCGGAAGATCGCCGCAAGAAGTTGGAGCGAATAGAACGGATCGACCAGCCTCGAGAAATTGCTTCGCCGCGGATGCGTTTCCCCGCCGCTAGTCGCACGGGCGATATCGTGCTACGCGTCGAAGGTTTGGCCAAGGGCTACGATCGGCCGCTATTCGATAAACTCACATTCGATATCTTGCGGGGCGAGAAGTGGGGCATCCTGGGACCCAACGGCTCCGGTAAGACAACGCTCTTGAAATGCTTATTGGGAATCGAGAAGCCGGATGCCGGACGTGTGGTGCATGGTTCCGGTGTGAAGGTTGGCTACTTCGATCAAATGCTTTCGCATCTCGATCCTGACTGTCAGGTGCTCGACGCAGTGCGCCCCGATCACAAAGAAATGATCGATCAACAGCGGCGCGATTTGCTTGCCCGCTTTGGCATCGTGGGGGAATTGGTGCAACAACGCGTGGGCAGTCTAAGTGGCGGCGAACGAAATCGCGCGTCGCTGGCGCTTTTGGCTGCACTGGATGCCAATGTACTCGTGCTGGATGAGCCGACTAATCATCTAGACCTATGGGCGCGCGACGCCTTGGAGAGCGCGCTGAAAGAGTTCGAGGGTTCCGTGCTGTTTGTGAGTCACGATCGCTACTTCTTGAATCAGGTAGCCGATCACTTGCTGGTGGTGGAACCGGGGCGCTTCCGCGTCATCGAAGGCAACTACGAAACCTATCTGCATTTGGTGAAGCGCGGCTTGGCAGGGGAGGGGAGTGGCGCCAAACTCAAGACGAAGGAGACACAGGTCACTCCAGAGCGCGTCGATACTCGACCTGCCAAAGTGAAACGCAAACGCAAGTTCCCCTACCGCAAAGTGCCAGAGATTGAGGCCGAGATCGCCGAGCGAGAAGGCCGTATTGAAGCATTGCACCTCGCGTTGGCTTCGCCGGAAGTGTTGCGCGATGGCGAAAAGGTCAAACAGGCGAAAGCCGAGTTGGAGACGCACGAACTCGAATTGCCACGACTGTACGAGCACTGGGAAGAGGCCAGCGAATTGAACTAGCCAGGTGCTACTTCAGCATAAAGCCCGCATTGGCGAACGCGCTAAAGCCGTGGTAGCCGCCGTCGGGGCCTATCTCTAGCGTGAGCTTGGCACTACCAGCCGGGATGAGCAACTCAATGCAGTCCGCGCCCTCTGCGGCGGCTTTGGTGGGACACTCCCAAACCACGCGACCATCAATCAGCACACGGAGCGGCCCCGATTGTTCAGTACACGTGCCAACCAGCGCAATAAAGCGACGATAGTCGGCTTGGAGCGGAAAGCTGATGCTACTACTTCGCGCCAGGCAATAGCCGCCCGTGAAAGGCTGGCCCAGGAACGTCAGCGGTTTGTCGCGTCCTAGGGGAAGCTGGTCGATTGTCGGACTCTCTCGATTGTTTCGCGACGTGATATCGGTCGGCGTGATGGCAGTGAGCGAAACATCGGGCGTGGGGAGCTTGCCCGAAGGTGGCAAGTTGTTGACCGCTGAGCGCGATACTAGGGATCGCCAGGTGATATCGGCACCCCGTTCATCGCCGACTAGTTTGAGGCTCAGCGTTACTTCGCGACCTCGATGGGGCTTGAGATTCCACCAGTAGCGCAATGTGTCGTCTCGAACCGTTTCCCGACGGGAGGGAATGGTGGGACGCGGCGCGAAGAACGAAAGACGCAGTGCTTCTCGGCTTTCGCGTTCGCGATTGGTATCGGTCGACCACTCCACGATATCGCCATCGACACGCAATTCCAAATGGTGATGAGCCAGTTCGGTTGGTATGGCGGTGGCAAGTTCCAAGATGTCGTTTGTGACGCTGACCAACAATTTTCGCTTGAAGGTCAATTCGTGTTTGGGCTTCACGCGCACAACGGTGTCCCAGCGGTTCGCGACATTGTTCCAGACATTCGTGAGTTCCGTTTCGACAAGTTGCAACGCGTCGATTTCCCACTCTGCCAGGTTGCCTAAAAAGCCAGCGGCGGATTGGGGTGTGAGGATGGCATCGCGATCGATCGTTACCTGAGGTGCGAGCCAAACAACATCGTCGCGAATGTCGAGTGGGTCGGCACCGACAGGGCGCCCTTCGTGGCCAATATCGGTGACCAGAACGATACGTTTCACGCCTGCGACCTTGAGCGGGCCAACTTTCTGTGGGCCGTCTTCACCACGCAGCATGCCGCTCGACCATAGCACCTCGCCTTGTTGGTTGTCTTTACGAATCTGGCAAACCACACAGCCTCCTCCGCCGACCGAGCGATCGAGTCCGACTGTCAGCGAGAGTTGTTCCGCGTAGTCCGGCAAATCATAAGCCACCGCGCACGGTGCATGCGTGCCGAGACCCCAGTCGGCTTCGCGATCACTGGATGCGAGAACTTCGCCTCTTACGGTGGCGTTGCGTTGCCACGGAAACGCTGTCCCCAGCAAGCCACGATCGTCGATCGTCTCCGAGGCGAGCAACGATAACGGAAGTTCGTTCACATGGCGAAAACTACTTTGGCATACCGACGCTTCTAGGAGTGTTAATTCTTCCAGCGCCCAAGCTGGCTGGGCGAGCAGAACGCGTTGGCGGTTGGAGGTCCGACGGCGACGATCGCGTTCATACTCGACACGACTGTTGAAATGGGCGCCCGTCAGAACTGCCCCTTCAAACGTGCCGAGCCTAGCGATCCGCGCATGGAGAAGTTCGCCAGCGGCGATGCTGTCTTCCAGTACTGCTTGTTGACGATCGACCGCGAAGGTGGCGTCGGCGATTTCGGCGAAATTGGCATTGACGAGCCCTTGGTCGGTCAACAACGTCAGGCCGTAGTTGGAGAACCTGATCGATCGGGCGACGAACCGACGGCCATCGGTCAACAACACTTCGTTGACTTGCGGCGCGGCTAAAGGATGCGCGGTAGTGACGATGCGTTCCACGCGATCGGCGCGAATAGGCAGTTGATTGCCTTGCACCGGATTCAGTGGTTCCTCCAGCACGGCAAGCATGGTCGGTCGATGACCGAACTTGGCAGAGCTTGACTCAAAGCTTGCAACTATCGCCGGCAGAATATCGCCATTGGCCAATACGACATAGGGTGGCTTACGCTTTATGCGAGCGGAGCGATCCCGCAGAAACTGCACTTCTCGCTCGGGAGCAAACAGCAATTGATCCGCGAAGCGCGCGCCAGAAGTTGCTGTATGCCAGGTCGGTGGCGCATTGGAGGAAACGCTGGTGCCGTCGCGGAAGTAAGCGACATAGCGCGATTTGGTATCGGCGCTGAGTAGCGACGCGCTGAGACTACCAGTAAGCAGGCAGAGAGTAAGCAACAATCGCGGCACGGCCAGGCCTCATGTTCAGTCGAGCATGTCGGAAGTGGAACGTTTCCGAACCACTTTGCCCAGCCGGTTTCGGATGCTGCATTGTGAAGCGTGCGTGTCGAACGGTCAACCTTTGCTCAAGAAATGAAAGGAGGAGTCGCCATCGCGATCTCATGATCGTCGTATGGCGACTCCAGGGCGGGGTGCGATGGCGGCACAGTCAATGGCTAGAAGCCCAACTGCACACGAAAACGTGGTCCTTGGACGCCGATGTAGTTTTGCGAGGGATAGTAGCTGCGATAGACCTGTTGCTGTGGATAATAGGTAGGCGGGCAATAGACCGGCGGACGATAAATCGGTGCCGCCGGGTGGATATGCCCGTTGTGATGGACATGGCCGTTGTGGTAGTAGGCGTTATTGCGGGGATACGCTTGGTATTGGCCTTGATAGCCGCGTTGATGGCCACCTTGGTAACCGTGGTAGTGATCGGCGGCCGAAGCCGAAGCGGCCGTCACCAACGACAAACCAACCACCAATCCGAGTGCGAGTAGGAAGCGTTTCATGGCAGTGTTCTCCGGGAAAGCAGGGCATTTTCAGGATCGAGATTCAGGGGAAATCGTTTCCCGCTGGCAACGATAGTA
>JBGSHH010000258.1:0-21620 GCA_041752355.1 Pirellulaceae bacterium
ACAATAAAGTCAATTGTGCGTCGCTTGGTGCGATCGATGCTGGCGACCCAGGCCGCCATTTTTGGCCCCAGCGGCAACGTCTCCAAGTACGGGCGAATCTCGCGCTCCAGGAGGGGATCGTAGGTGAACGGGAACTCCTCAGCGGAGGCTTCAATGAAGAAGTCGAACGGATTGACCACCGTCATCTCGGCGATCAAATCGACTTCCACGCTGAACTCGCGGACTTTCTTCGGAAACACGCAGCGCAACAACCAATTGCCGTTGGGATCTTGCTGCCAGTTTTCAAAATGCCCCTCGGGCTGCACCTTCAGCGAATAGCCAGTGATCGGTGTGCGCGAGTGAGCGGCAGGACGAAGGCGGATCGTCTGCGGCAAGAGGTCGATCTCGCGATCGTATTGATAGCTAGTCTTGTGGTTTAAGGCGACGCGAATGGCCATGAGATACTTCCAGGGGTCGCACGAACTTCGCACCGCCATGCGAACGATCGCGGGGCCGCACTACCGGCCCGTATGCAAACGAATTCAAAACAACTCCACGCACAGGCTGCCAACCTGCCGGACGACATGAGAGGGATTTCCGAGGGGATATTCCGATAGCACCAGTTTAACGCGTGATAGGGGTTGGTCTACGCCAAACTGGCGACTAGCTCGTCAGGGAAAAATGTGGAAAATCACCGGAAAACCGACTCGTCGCCGGAAGGATATCGCCACGTGGGCCGTGGCTAATGCAGCGCGTCGGGGAGATTGCCGAATACGCCAGTTTTAGCGATAAAGTGCCACGCGCTTCGCCCTCCTTCCCACTGTGGGCTGTAGTTGGTATTACGGGACGTACTAGTTCGCAGGTCGCAGAATCACGAGGCGCGGTGCCGATCTGGCCCACGACTCATCGCCAAATTGGGGGCCACGAAATGTTCGATCGCAGTGCGTTGATTGCTTTGGTTCGTGAGTTGGCCTTGGAATTTGGCGACTTCACGCTCGCTTCCGGTAAGCAGGCGAAGTTTTATCTCGATTGCCGACGACTGACGCTCGATTCGCGCGGTGCCGTACAAGTGGCGGAGGGAATTCTCGATTTGCTCCAGGATCGCATGCCGGACGCCGTCGGCGGCATGGCGATCGGTGCCGATCCAATTACCGCCGCCATCATTACGATCGCTGGTACGCGCGGTCAGCGACTCAAAGGCTTCATCGTTCGCAAAGAAGCCAAAGCGCATGGCAAAGGGCGCGATGTGGAAGGCCCTGTCGTGGCGGGCGAAACGGTGTATATCGTCGAGGATGTCGTCACCACCGGCGGCAGCTCGCTACAAGCGATTGAAAAGGTCGAAGCCGCTGGTCTCAAGGTCGCAGGCGTGATCGCCATCATCGATCGACTCGAAGGTGGCCAGCAAGCCTTCGCCGACAAGGGCTATAAACTGGAAACGCTGCTGACGGTCCGGGATTTCGGGATCGAACCAGGTGCCTAACAACGGGCCCGCGCCGATTTTTCGGGATAACCCGCAAATTACTCATTGACATCTCGGAACATTCCGATATATTTGAGTAAGGAGATGAGAGCCATGGGCGCGAAAACCAAAATCAAGCTGACGAGTTTAGAAGCCCTCGGTCACGCGGCGGAATGCTTGCGAACGCTGGCACACCCCCATCGTTTGCGGATGGTGCAACTCATGCTGCAAGGTCAGCATACCGTCGGCGAATTGGCGGAGGCCTGCGAGATCCCCAGTCACATGGCGTCCGAGCATTTGCGATTGATGCAGCGCTGCGGTTTTCTCAAGTCGGAGAAAGAAGGACGCTTCGTGTACTATTCCGTGGCGGAGCCGCATTTGGGGAACATCATGGCTTGTATTGAGTCTCGCTTCGGTGTGGAGACGGTGAGATGATCACACGGTGGATTAGGACTCGAAGCAGTCAGCGCAACTTTTTTCATCGCAAACATATCGGAATATTGCGATACAACAATATATTGGATTAACTTGGATAAGGAGCACGATCATGTTCAAGACAATTTCTCCGGCTGAACTGAAACAATTGCGGGCCAGCGGGCCTATCGAATTGCTCGATGTTCGGACGCCTGTGGAGTTTCGCGAGGTGCATGTCAAGGATGCGCGTAACGTGCCGCTCGATCGGCTCGATCCCGCCGCGATTCAATCGCAGCGCAATGGGAACGCCGAGCAACCGTTATATGTCATCTGTCGATCCGGCAGCCGCGGCAAGCAAGCTTGCGAGAAACTCGTCGCTGCCGGCCTGGTGAACGTCGTGAATGTCGAAGGTGGAACCGTCGCTTGCGAGGCGGCGGGACTGCAGGTCGTGCGCGGCAAGAAGGCGATGTCGCTCGAACGACAAGTGCGCATCGCTGCTGGCGCGATGGTGCTGGTCGGAACGGCACTGGGCTTCTTCGTTAACGAGTACTGGCTCGGCCTGCCGGCGTTCGTGGGCGCTGGCCTGATTTTTGCAGGCATAACGGATACGTGTGGCATGGGCCTGATTCTCGCGCGCATGCCTTGGAATCAAGTCGGATCGGACTCCAGCGGTGTTGGTTGCAAGATCTAACGGATGCGCGCGACGTGCATATTCGCACAACTTCAATAAGGAACAAGCCATGAATATCAAACAGTACTATCTCGCATGTCTGTCGCATGCTTCGTATCTCATCACGGATGAGAAATCCAAGACGGCAGCGGTCGTCGATCCGCAGCGCGATATCGATCAATACTTAAGCGACGCCGCAGCGGGTGGCTACCAAATCAAGTATGTTTTCCTCACGCATTTTCATGCGGACTTTCTGGCGGGGCATATCGAACTCCGCGATCGAGCAGGCGCTACGATCTATCTGGGACGACGCGCTGAAGCGGAATTCGACATCGTCAAAGTCAAGGACGGCGATCGCATCGAATTTGGTGATGTACGACTGGAAATACTGGAAACGCCTGGGCATACCCCGGAGGGAATCTCCCTGGTGGTTTATGATCTGGCCAAGAGCAGTCAATTGCCCCTAGCAGTGCTGACGGGCGACACGCTGTTCATTGGCGATGTGGGAAGGCCGGACCTGTTGGCATCGATCGGCGTGACCGCGGACGAACTGGCCGATATGTTGTACGACTCGCTGACCAATAAGCTCGTCAAATTGCCGGACGAGACGCTCGTCTATCCCGCACACGGCGCTGGCTCGATGTGCGGCAAGAATCTCAGCCAAGAGACGGTCTCCACGATCGGCGAGCAAAAGAAGTTCAACTACGCCTTGCAACCGATGAGTCGCGAGGATTTCAAGCGGATTGTCACTGCCGAACAACCGGAGGCACCGAGTTACTTCGTGCATGACGCCATCTTGAATCGTCAAGAACGGCCCAATCTGGCAGAAACGCTCCTGGAGTCGCTCCAGGCACTCTCGGTCGATGACGTCTTGCGACTGCACAATCAAGGGGCACAGTTGCTCGATGTGCGTAGCGCGATCGACTTTGAAGGAGCGCATCTGGCGGGTTCCCTCAATATCGGCATTCAAGGCAAGTATGCGACCTGGTGCGGAACCATGCTCGATCATCAGCGGCCGATCGTGGTGATTGCGGACAGCGGCCAAGAGGAAGAAGCGATTATGCGACTAGGGCGCATCGGCTTCGACAATGTCGCTGGCTATTTGAAAGATGGTCTGGAAGCGCTTCGCGATCGACCGGAGGTCGTTCACAAGATCGAACGCATCACCGCTGTTGCACTAAAAGAACAACTTGCGTCTCCTAAATCGCCCGTGGTGATTGATGTCCGCAGCGAGAAAGAATGGGAGGCGGGACATATTGCCGGCAGCACGAATATTCCACTGAACCACTTGCACGATCGCCTCGCGGAGATTCCACACGATCGCAATCTCGTGGTGCATTGCGAGGGTGGTTATCGCTCGGCGATTGCGGCCAGTTTGTTGGCCGCCGCCGGAAGGCGCGATGTGCTCGATATGGTGGGTGGCTTTAAAGCGTGGGCAACTTCCAAACTGCCGTTTGAGGTCGAGACGAAGGCGTGCGCTGTCACTTGATCCGTTGGTAGTTTGACGAAAGCATACCATGACCCTTCTCCTGACATTACTCTGCGGAGCCCTGGTGGGATTCTCGCTGGGACTAACAGGAGGAGGCGGGGCGATCTTCGCGGTTCCTTTGCTGGTGTATGGTTTGGGCTTGTCAGGGCGAGAAGCTGTCGGTGTTTCCTTGTTGACCGTGGGCGCGACATCGCTGGTCGGCTTCCTGCAACGTGCCTGGCGCGGGCTTGTCGAGTTTCCTACCGGACTGTTGTTCGCCGTGGCGGGTATGATCGGCGCGCCACTGGGAACCTGGCTGGCCAATCAGATTCCCGAAGCGGTGCTGCTAGGCCTGTTCGCGCTGCTGATGTTGGTCATTGCAACGCGTATGTGGCTGAAGGCGCGCGACATTGCGGCGCAGCTCCCGATCGTGATGGATGATGATGCTGGGCCGACCTGCCGTCGCGATCCCCAAGGTGTGCTGCGTATGACTTCTCCCTGCGCCATGCTGCTGGGAATTGTTGGCTTAGGGTCCGGTGTGTTGGCAGGAATGTTCGGTGTGGGAGGCGGCTTTATTATTGTGCCAGCACTGGTGATGTTCAGCGGCATGGGGATGCAGCGTGCGATTGGAACTTCGCTATTGGTGATTACGCTCGTTAGTGCATCCGGGACCGCTAGCCACCTGCTGGCTGGCAAGGAGCTTTCGCTGCAACTGGCTAGTTTATTCACGGTTGGCAGTGTTGCTGGTTTGTTTGCGGGAAGTGGGCTGGCGCAACGCCTGGCAGGTCCGATGTTGCAAAAGGTATTCGCGGCGGCGATCGTTGTCGTTGCTGTCTATGTCATGGTTCGTAGTGTGTGGTTTTAGGAGCACTGCAATGCGTGTTTTGATTCTTATGATTGCGAGTCTGGCGAGCGTAATGGCGTATGGAGCCGTTGCGGAAGGGCCGGTGTTTCTGTTTCCACAAGTCGCAAAGTATGGCGGCATCGTGGCCTTACCAGATGCGGCAGAGTCACCTCAACGCGGTGCCAAAGTGGTCTTTGACATCACCGCCGACAGTAAACCCGATGAGGTCCATAAAGGTCTGGAAGGAGTCGCGCGCTATTTAAATCTTAATGCTCAGGCTGGCTGGAAGCCTACCGAGGTGAAACTCGCATTGGTGCTGCACGGCGGCGCGACGAAAGCGGCCCTCAGCACTCCGGCTTATGCCAAACACACGGGTGCGGACACGAATCCCAATTTGGAATTGATTCAAGCACTGCGGGACCACGGTGTGGAAGTGTTTGTTTGTGGCCAGTCCCTTGCTCGCAACAAGTACTCCTCGTCGGAAGTCAGTAGCGACGTCACGGTTGCCGTATCGGCCATGACGGTCAACGTTAACAAACAGCAAGCGGGTTATGCGTATTTGTCGATTCACTAAGTCGACGTAGCTCAAAAAAGGAGAAAGTCATGAAGTCTACAATGGGGAAGTGGATGGTCGGGGTCATTACACTCTCTCTGCTTGTCACGCCAGCTATGGCGCAGATGCGGGGAGGAAAAGGTCCCCAGGGCAAAGGGCAGGCGGGTGACGCCGCCTTTGTGCAAGATCGCGAGCTGTTTCATTTTCTGCTGGAACATCGCGCTGATATTCGACGTGAAGTAACCGTGACCAAGAACGGAGTGAAAACGCTCACCGAATCCGATAAGCCTGAGGTCGCGTCGGCGATTCAAAAACATGTGGCATCGATGGAAAGTCGCGTGACGGAAAAGCGGCCCATCCATTTGCGCGATCCTCTGTTTGGAGAAGTGTTCCGACACACCGACAAGATCACGTTCGATTACGAGAAAACGGAGAAGGGCATCCGCGTGCAGGAGACTTCCGATGATCCGTATGTCGCGAAGCTCATCCAAGCTCATGCGGCGGTTGTCTCGCTGTTCATTAAGAATGGCTTCGCCGAGGTGCATCGCAATCACGAACTGCCCAAGAAGTAAGAACAAGAAGTAAGAAGAGGAAGGCCATGTCTCCCGCGTCGCCGAAAGAACACTATCAGGTTTTAATACTCGGAGGTGGCACCGCAGGCATCACCGTGGCAGCGCAACTGCGCCGCAAGCTGCGGAACTACGACGTGGGCATCGTCGAGCCTTCGACGAAGCATTACTACCAACCGCTTTGGACGCTCGTGGGTGCTGGCGTATTTCCCAAGGAAGTTAGCGAGCGCGCCGAGTCCGCTTTCATACCCCAAGGGGCCGACTGGATTCAGGACCATGTCGCGGAAGTGCGGCCTGACGAGAATTGCGTTGTAACGCGTGCGGGGCGACGCATTAGCTATGACTTTTTGGTTGTCGCGCTGGGGATTCAGATCGATTGGGACAAGATTCCCGGTCTGCTGGAGGGGCTCGGCCGACAACAAATCTGCAGCAACTACGCCTATCGGTATGTCGACTATACGTGGGAATGCGTGCGCAACTTCGCAGGCGGTACGGCTCTCTTTACGATGCCCAATACGGCGGTCAAGTGCGGTGGCGCGCCCCAGAAGATTATGTATCTGGCGGAGGACCATTTTCAAAAGAACCATGTTCGAGAAAAGTCGAGCATCATCTTCGCGTCCGCGCAGGGCAATTTGTTTGCCGTCGAGAAATATCGCAAGACGTTGGAACAGGTCGTGGAACGAAAAGGCATCGAGGTCCGCCTGAAGCACAATCTGGTGGAGGTCCGGCCCGACGCCAAAGAAGCGATATTCGAAAACCTCGAAACCGGTGAGCACAGCACGATCGGCTTTGATATGCTTCATGTGACCCCGCCCATGAGCGCTCCCGATATCCTTCGTTTGAGTCCGCTCGCCAACGCCGCAGGCTGGGTCGATGTCGATAAGTACACGCTCCAGCATCCCAGGTATCCCAATGTGTTTCCGATCGGCGATTGCAGCGGCTTGCCGACCTCCAAAACGGGGGCTGCCATTCGTAAGCAAGCCCCTATACTCGTAAAGAATCTGCTAGCGAAGATGCGCGGCGAGCCACTGTCGGCAAGGTACGATGGCTACACATCTTGTCCGATTGTCACTGGCTATGGAAAACTAGTGTTGGCGGAATTCGATTACGAAGGCAATCCGCGCGAAACGTTTCCCTTCGATCAATCGAAAGAGAGGCTCAGCATGTACTTGCTCAAAGCTTACGCCCTGCCCCGATTGTATTGGGGTGCCATGTTGCGAGGGCGGGCATGAACGCGCTGAATTGTGTACCTCTCTGTCCAATATTTCCATCAAAAAAATAGGGTGCGACTTCGATGAATTCAACGCGAATGGGGCGGCTGGGATTCAAGGCGATGCTGCTAGGGGCGCTGATGACGAACCTACTCATGGGGCAAGAAAAAAGCGTCGCGCCGGGCATCAACAAGCCCTTTGAAAAACCGAAGGTGGCCGAGTTTCAGGGAAAATTTGAGAAGGAAGGCCGCGAAGCGTTCGATCACCGCGACAAGATCGTGGCAGCGTGTCAGCTACAAAAAGGCATGGCTATCGCGGATGTTGGTGCGGGAACGGGTTTGTTTACTCGCCTGTTCGCGACCGCGGTGGGTGAAAAGGGTCAGGTCTTCGCGGTGGATATTTCGTCGGAGTTCGTCGACCACATTCAGCAATCCGCGCGCCAGGACGGACTGAAGAATATTCAAGGGGTGGTCTGTCAGGCGGACTCCGTTAAACTTCCGCAGGGCTCGGTGGATCTGGTATTCATTTGCGACACCTATCATCATTTCGAATTCCCCGAAAAGACGATGCATTCCATTCATCAAGCTCTAAAACCTGGCGGCAAGGTGGTGGTTATTGATTACCGGCGGATCGCTGGGACCAGCACGGATTGGGTGATGAGTCACGTGCGGGCGGGGCAAGAAGTCGTCGAGAAGGAAATCGCGCAATGTGGTTTTAAACGCGTACGTGAGGTAAGTGACTTGCTGAAAGAAAACTACTTCATCGTGTTCGAAAAGGTCGACCGCGAGTAAGTCATCGTGGCCGTCGACAACCATCCGACTAAAACCCAGGCTCAGAATGCCTCCTATCAAGGAAGTGAAAGGAAGTGTGCCCATGAAGGTCGTCATTGTTGGAGGTGTTGCGGGAGGGGCGTCGGCCGCGACACGCGCGCGGAGACTGTCAGAGTCGGCGGAGATCGTGCTGTTCGAGCGCGGGCCTGATGTGTCCTTCGCCAATTGCGGCTTGCCTTACTACGTGGGTGGAGAAATTGTCGATCGAAAGAAGCTGCTGGTGACTTCGCCGGAGTTGCTGCGTCGTCGGTTCAATCTGGACGTTCGAACGCAAACCTTGGTCGAATCGATCGATCGAGTGGCGAAGACCGTGCATGCACGCGAGTTGGCCACGGGACGACATTATGAGGAGTCGTACGATAAACTCATACTCGCGCCCGGTGCGGCACCACTACGGCCCCCGATTCCCGGCATCGATTTGCCTGGCATCTACACGTTGCGAAATCTAGCCGATGTGGATCGGATCAAAGCGCGCGTGGACCAGGGTGTTCAACAAGCAGTCATCGTGGGAGCGGGATTCATTGGATTAGAACTGGTGGAGAATCTCGTCAAGCGTGGCGTCCAAACCACCGTCGTCGAATTGCAGGATCAAGTTCTGCCTCCTCTCGACAAGGAAATGACGACACCCATTTTGGAAACCCTGTTGGCCCAGCGAGTGAAAGTGATCTTGAGCCAGGCCGCCACCGCCTTCGAGAGCGCGCCAACGGGGCTGGTTGTCACTTTGAAATCCGGCGAACAGCTACCCGCGCAACTGGTCATTCTTGGCGTGGGTGTACGCCCGGAAAGTCAACTCGCGCAGGCTTGCGGATTGGAGGTTGGTCCGCGCGGAGGTATTCGCGTCAATGATTGCCTGCAAACGAGTGATCCCGATATCTATGCCGTGGGCGATGCCATTGAAGTCAAGGATTTCGTGTCGGGCGATCCGACGCAGGTGCCCTTGGCGGGACCGGCGAATCGGCAGGGAAGGATTGCCGCGGACAACATTTTTGGTCGGGCTGTTCGTTATCGAGGTACGCAAGGGACCGCCATCGTGGGTCTGTTCGATCGGACAATCGCCCTGACGGGCGCTTCGGAAAAGGCATTGCGCCGGGCTCAACGTCCCTTTCGGCAAATTTACATTCACCCGGCACATCACGCGGGTTATTATCCTGGCGCGGAGGCCATGACGCTTAAACTGCTCTTCGATTCCGATTCGGGACGCATTTTGGGGGCGCAAGCGGTAGGAGGCGCCGGTGTCGATAAGCGAATCGATGTGTTGGCCGTCGCGATTCAGGCGGGGCTGACGGTCTTTGATTTGGAAGAGATGGAGTTAGCCTACGCGCCACAGTATGGCTCGGCCAAAGATCCGATCAATATGGCGGGCTTTGTGGCGGCAGGCCTGCTGCGTGGTGAGCATCCGCAAATCGACGTGGCAACTTTGGAGTGGCTGCGACCGAGCGAGCGCCCCTTCCTCGTCGATGTACGCACGGCGGAAGAGTATGCGAAGGGCACCATGCCGGATGCCATCAATATCCCCGTCGACGAATTGCGCGCACGCCGGGAAGAATTGCCGAAGGATCGAAAGATTGCCGCTTTTTGTCAGGTTGGCCAGCGCGGTTATCTGGCCACGCGCATGTTAACTCAACTAGGTTTAGACGTTCGCAATGTGAGCGGAGGTTACAAGGCATTCTTGCTGTACCATCCGGAGATCATGTTGAGCGAACATTGAACGTGCCGCTAAGCTCACTTCACTTTCGTGCGGCGCAAAACAAAGACGCTATCGGACAATTCGTTATCGAGCTTTAGAGGTTCATCGATTTCATACCAGAAGTCGAAGACATCGCACAGTTCCCACTGCGGAGCTTTCGCGAGTAGTTGACGGAACTGGGTGGCCGTGTACATGCGTAAGGGAAATTCGGTCGCGAGGCGTAGCTCTTTTTTCGGCGAGCGCACCAGCATGGTAACGCGAAGCTTTTCGATACGTGCCCGGCGATTGGTTTCCAGAACGCGGAGCGTGAAGGTGACTTTGGTTTGGCCTCGCACGGCGCTCCAGCGTTCTTGACATTCCTCGTCGGCGTCGAGCGGTAGCAGATGAAAGCCCAGGATGAAGATGCCGCCTGGGGCCACAGCGCGGGCGACGCATTGCAAGTGCGCCAGCGCGGCGGCTTCGGTCGTTAAATGGCGAAACGTGTTAAACGTGCAGAAGGCGGCATCGACAGATTTGGCTAACTTAAAGTCGGCCAGTTCGCCGGCGAATATCTCGCCTGGGAGTTTCGCCCTGGCGAGACGTTGCTGCACATAGGCCACGCTCTTGGCGTTGTTATCGAACGCGGTAACGTCATAGCCTCGCTTGGCCAAATTCACCACCAACCGTCCGCCGCCACAGCCAGGCTCCAGCAAGCGACGAACCTCCCGCCGCGCGTACTTATGACACGCGGCAGTGATGAACTCCACTTCTGCAGGCGTTTCATCGCTAAAGGAGAGGTCGAAATATTGGGGGTAGTCGTACCAGTTGTCAGTCATGCGAACATCTTAGCCGCTGACTGGCAAAACCGCGATGCGACTGACCGCCAGGCTTACCGGCGATCGCGATAGCCGCCGCCGCCTCCTCCGCCGCCGTACCCACCCTCTCCACGGCCACCGCCGCCATATCCACCTCCTCCTCCACCACCGCCGTAGCCACCGCCTCCGCCGCCACGACCACCACCGTATCCACCGCCACCGCCTCCAGCGCGCGGCGCTCGCTCGCGGGCTTCATTCACGACGAGAGGGCGGCCATTCATATCTTGGCCATTCATGGCGTTCATGGCCTGTTCGGCGGCATCGTCGGCAGGCATTTGCACAAAGCCGAACCCGCGTGAGCGATTGGTCTCGCGATCCATGATCACTTCGGCCGAGGTGACTTCGCCATATTGGCGAAACATAGCCTCCAGGTCGGAAGACGTGGTGGCCCAGGGAAGGTTCCCAACATAAATCTTCTTGGACATGCAATCGATCCTTGCGCACAATTACCGATCAACCGTACCAGGAAGCGCACGCCAGCGCGGAGTCCATAGAAAACGAACCAACCGCGAGAGCGAAAATGCTCCCCGCGCTGCATCGGCAGCGGCGGATGATTCAGAGTCAAATTCAAGAGAACGCGCCGCATGCGCGAGACTCGTATCGTGATCTATGCAAATTCCGCTGAGTGCTGCTCAGGCGGAGTACAGTCGTCTGTAACTGCTGTCGCTTGCCTCTTATCACGCCGTACCAAACACGTCGTATGCACGAGGGATCAAGCCAGAGATTACCGAGTCTACTACCTGCTGCTCGACCCTCGTTGCACCATGAAACATGCGCCGTCGCCGCGCGACAGCAATGCCAATTTGCGCCAAGTTTACCCCACCGTCTGAGCGAATGAAAGCGCATTTTTGCGCAAATTCGCGGGTATCCGCAAAGAATTTCCCGCCTCAGGGGCTGGACAAACGGTGATTCCGGGTGCCCCGCGACCGAATTGCTCCGCTTCTATTCGGGGATGTAGTTCAGTGTGTAGTAAGCCATGTTGTGCAACAGTGGGCCACCGACCGTCGAAGTGACACCCTTGGCACTCAATTCATGCACATGACCTTCGACCAGGCCGTTGACGGTCAGACGGACCGATTTTCCATCGGCCCCGACCGTCACTTTTTCGATGGTGGGCTTGGTTGCGTCGACTTCGGGGCTGCCATAGGCGCTTTGATAGATATAGCAGTAGGTGGAAAGATCGTAGCTCTTCACGTCGCCTGCTGTTTCGGGATTGATGGGCTTCGTGAAGGTGAGTTCAAAGCCATCGGACAGCGCGTGCATTTCGTGAATTTCAAAGGGAACATCGCCGGTCCATTCCAAACGATCGAGCGCGTAGCCTTTGTTGCCACGCGAGCCCCAACCGCGACTGGTGCCGCCGACGAAGAGCGCCCCTTGCGGCGTCATCTCGAGCGACAAGCTGCCTGAGCCAAAGCCCGAACGGAACGGAAAGCAGGCGCCTTGGTAGTGTCCCTTAACTTTTTCGAGATAGACGCGCATCACGGTGCTGTGCGTCTGATCGCCGACGAAGAGTTGCTTCTCGAAGGGACCGAACTTGCCGCCTGTGGTGTCGCATGCGATGCCTGAGGCGGATTGCCCCATTTTGTTGTAAGGAAAGTAGCAGGCGGGTGGTTCGAGTTCGGGGATTTTCTTGGCTTCCACCATCATGCGGCTGCCACTGACAGGCTCCTGGGGACGCGGACCCATGGTGTCTTTGGCGAGGTCGTACCATTTATTGCCGATGGGATGTCCCACGAACTTGCCAGGCGGGAGCCACTTGATCGCGCACGCGCCGTTCCAGGGGCCTTGGTTGTCGGTATAGAACATGTCCCCTTCAGCGTTGCTGGCCACGCCGCCGGGCGAGCGGAGGCCGCTCGTGGTGGGAATGACTTTGCCTTCGGGAGTGATGCGCAAGCACCAGCCGCGATACTTGACGTCACTGCTGAACGAACCGGTAAGACAGAGCACGACCCAGATATTGCCGTCCTTGTCGAACTTTGAGCCAAAGGCGTACTCGTGATAGTCGCCATTGATTTCCCAGCCATCCGAAACGGTCTCGAACATGTCCGCGCGACCATCACCATTTTCGTCCTTCAGTCGCGTCACTTCACAGCGCTGCGTGGCATACAGCCAACCATCGCGCGAATCGATGCCGAGGACTTCATGCAAGCCACTGGCGAACAATTTGAAGTTCACTTCGCTGGGCGGACTAGCGAACGGCTTATCGACGAGGTAGATATCGCCGCGACGGGTCGAGACAGCCATTTGACCATCGGACATTAATTCCAGCCCGCCCGCTTCCAGCACCAGCCCTTCGGGAATCGGCAGGGGCGTGAGTTTGTAGTAGTCGGCTTCTTTGGGATTCTTATCATCCGCAAGTGCTACCGTGGAGCACAAAGCCAAGCAGCAAGTCAACAAAGCGAACGAGCAACGAGTAATGGAAAACATGAGTATCGACTTTCGCACGAGTGCGGATTGAGAAATCAATAGCGAACGAAACTACCAACCATATTCTTGCACAATCTTGGCTTGGCCGTTGGTAAACGTCACCGGCACCAAGAGTTCGGCATTGTTGCCATCGCCGCGAATGATCGGCTTGCCGCCACCGCTGAGTTTGATTTGCAGTTCTTTGCCCACGCTAAAGGCGCTACCGGCAGGCTTGATCTCGCCGACGGCGGCACGCAGATACAAGTGCTCGGTGGGCTTCTTGGCGGTGAGTGTGAAGGTGCGGCGGAAACCGAGTTGCTCGCCATCTTTAATCGGCAGCGGTTCGTCGGCGATATCGACATCATCAAAGGAATAGAGAAACGTCGGTTGACGTTTGTCGTCGAGATGATAGCCACGGAACTTGAAGCCGATCTCTTTGGCAGGCTTGGCGGGCCAAGGGGTTGTTTCATCGGCCAGGATGGCCAGTGGCGCGCCGTTGGCCAGATGCACAACGTTGTCCCCCAATGGAGGCTGGAAACCGGCACCGCGGTCGACCCAATGCTTGGAAGCGTCCATGAACGCCCCCTGCCAGATCATCGCCAGACGCATTTGATTGGCGTCGAAGGCGAGATTGACGTGTTCGGGATATCCAACGCCAATGGCGCGTGGTCCGCCCCCTTCGATGAAGTTGCGATAGATGAGCGCTTCCTCTTCGGGAATCAGTTCGATCGGATCGCGGCCCAATCCATAGGGAATGCGAGCCTTTTCACCATCGGCAAGGTAAACCCACATCGCGCGGATTTGCGTATCGGCTTTACCATCGAGAATTTTCGGCAGCAGCACTTGCCCTTCTGGCCAGGCAGCAGGCATGCGCGTCCCTGGTCGGAAGGCTTGTGGATTGAGCAAGTAGGCTTCAAACCACGCTTGCTTCAATCGCGCGTTCATCCGCTGCATATCGATCGATTGAATGCCCGTGGCGGCGACGTTCCCCCACGTATGGCACTTGATGCAAGAATAGCCTTTGGCACCGGCTTGGACGTAGCCATTGTGCCGCAGTTCGTTCGGGGTGTACTTAAGATCGAGTTCTTTGAGCGGCGGCGTCGGATCGACTTTCTCAAACGCTGCATGTAGCGCGACAACCTCAGGCGAGCCAAACTTCGGCATCCGGGTGTGCATGTACGGCCGCTCTTTCAGGCCCTGCTCGAACAGTTGCTTGAGATACTCCGGCTTGAGCTTGGCCCCCGCGCCCGTCAGCGGTGGTGGGATGCGTCCTTCATCGCCCATCTCTTTCTGGGTGGTCGTGAAGTAATCATTGCGGGCCTGTTCCACACCACCAAGTTCGCCGCGCTGATGGCAGGCGTAGC
Source organism: Pirellulaceae bacterium (assembly GCA_041752355.1). Lineage (GTDB taxonomy): Bacteria > Planctomycetota > Planctomycetia > Pirellulales > Pirellulaceae > JAEZGD01. The sequence continues at coordinate 14,309 of JBGSHH010000258.1, forward strand.
AATTGAACGTCTTGAGGCTACGTGTGATGGAATCGGTCGGCTTCGTCTCGACGATGGGCTTGCTTATGGCCTCGATACCAGCGGCGAGCGCCTTGCGCTGCGCTTCGTCGAGGCTATAGAGCGGCGTGGCTTTCGCTGGTGTAGCGGATAAGCAGCCGCCGCTGGACTTCATGCCAGCGAGCGCGGGTGCTTTTGTCGTGGAGGTCAATCGTTCCCCGCCATGGTTCAATTGATGGCATGAGGCACAACCAATGGTGGTGAAGAGTTCCTTGCCTTTGACGGCAAGTTGGGCATCGATGGTAAATACCGGCTTTTCCGTGGCTGCGGGTTTCTTTTCCACGGTCAGCAAGTTCTCCAACGGCTGCGTGCTCAGGCCATTGCCTTCCACGGTGACCGAGACTTCTTCACCGCCACCCCCTTCAAAGAAGTCCACCTGAACTTCGTGTGTTCCGGCCGCGAGCTGCGCTTTGCCGGACTTCGATGTCGGAGCGTGAATACCGTCGTTATTTGCTACGAGTTTACCGTCGATGTACAGCAGGGAGCCATCGTCGGAGGTGATATGAAACGTATACTCGCCAGCTTTGGCAATTTGCATCTTGCCCGTGAAGCGAAGCGCGAAGCCATCCTTGCGCGGTGTGAAGGCGAGATCGAATCCGGATGTTTCGCCGGTCGCCTTGGGCGTAAGCTGCGCAAAGTCCGGCATCTCGTTCCAATCCCCTTCGTAGTAGGCGTACTTCAAATTCGCGGGGAGTTGCAAATCCTTCAGGTCGCGCAACAAATACGAGGCAATATCGCGGGCTTGATCGCCTTGGAGATTCAAATTGGGCATGCGGCCAGAGGGACGGACAGCATGGGGATTGGACAGAAATTGCATGAGCGAAGGCAACGTGTATTTGTTGGCGACGTTGCCCAGCGGCACCGAGGTCTGGAGTTGTTCGGCACCCGCCTTTTGCGGATTGTGACAGGCGACACATCCAATGCTATGAAACAACACTTCCCCTTTGCCGATAGCGCTGGGGGCGATGCGTTGCTCGCTGGGTGTACCGGTCGTAGCCAAGAAGTGTGCCAGCGCTTCCACGGCGGCGGCGCGGTCGGCTTCGCTCCAGCCAGCCAAGAGATCCGGCATGGTGGTGCCGGGCTTGGCAGTGAGCGGGTTGCTCAAGAACTTGGCGAAATATTCAGGACGCACCCGGCTCCCGACGTTGTCCAGAATGGGGGCTTGCTTGGGGCTGAGTGCGCTAAGTTGCGACTTCTCAGCCGCATGGCAACTGGTGCAATTCAGTTCTCCCAGCAACAAATTCCCACCTGTGGCGGGATCTTGCCCCGTGCTATGAAATCGCTGAAATCCCGGCACCACCGGCGCTGCAAGATCCGCGGCGAAACTGGTAGTGGCAAATATGGTCAGGCCAACAACGCCGAGGGAGAAAATCAAACGATGAGGAGAACGCATGCAATAAAAACTCCGCGCGTCGTGCAGCGAAAGAAACAAATCAGGGCGGAATTTGCCACCCATCGGACTCTATTTATGGGGAAGGATGCCGCGCAAGTCAACTAGAGCGCGTACAAAACTCACTTCGTTCGCGTGCGCGATATAATGGGCCGCGCTGGACTGCTTTCACGACCTTACTCTCGTAATTTGCGCACCATGAGCAACGCACCTTCGTATTCTCCTCCCCCGCGTGGCAACGCGAACACTCGATTGGCGGTCTTGCAGACATTAGTGCTATTGATGTTGGTCATCGTGCTGATTCGCAATTGGTATCAAGGAAGTGTCACGATCAACGCGCCTCCCCGCGCTGTGGCGCCGAGCGGCAAACTCGCCGATGACGAGAAATCGACGATCGAACTCTTTCGGCAATCGTCGCAGTCAGTCGTCTATATCAACACCTCATCACTGGGGCGCGATAGCTTCAGTTTGAACGTGCTTGAAATCCCTAAAGGAACGGGTACCGGTTTTGTATGGGACAACGCGGGGCATATCGTCACGAATTTTCACGTGGTGGAAGTTGGCAATCGGTGGAAGGTGACGCTGGCGGATCAAACCACTTGGGATGCGGAGATTGTCGGCGTCGCGCCGGATCGCGACCTGGCGGTGCTGAAGATCAACACCGACACGAGCAAGCTCTTTCCGATTCTGCCGGGAACGTCCGGCAACTTGGAAGTGGGACAAAAAGTATTCGCGATTGGCAATCCGTTTGGACTCGATCAAACGTTAACGACCGGCGTCATTAGCGGTTTGGGACGGGAAATTCGCGCCCGCACGGGTCGCCTGATCGATGGCGTGATTCAAACCGATGCCGCGATCAATCCCGGCAATTCCGGTGGGCCATTGCTCAATAGCTCTGGAGAAATGAACGGCGTGAACACCGCCATTTTCAGTCCTTCCGGAACATCGGCAGGCATTGGCTTTGCGATCCCGGTCGATGTGGTGAAGCGCGTCGTGCCGCAACTCATTTCCAGTGGCAAAGTGATTCGGCCTGGATTAGGAATTCGCGTGGCGGCGGAATCGATTACGCAGCGGTTGGGGATCGATGGGGTATTGTTGCTGGGAGTTACCGCGAATGGTCCCGCTGCACAGGCGGGACTGCGTCCGACGCGCCTCAGTCGCGACAACGACATCCTGCTGGGTGACGTGATTACAGCGGTGGATGGGAAGTCGGTCGCTTCCGGGGATGATTTGTTTGGTCGCTTGGAAAGTTACAACATCGGCGACACGGTGACTCTGAGCATCATTCGCGACGCCCGCACACGCCAGCAACAAACGCTGCAAGTGAAAGCGAAATTGGCAGCAGCGGAATAGTCTTCATCGGGTAGGCGAAACGCCTGCCGTGTTTGCCTTGCACCTGCCTACATGCTGGCAGGCTGTATCCACCGGGCGGGATCACCCGGCGAACAACTCATTCACCGGCATGCGCCAACCGGGGACAGCGGGTTCGGCCTCGGCGAGTTCGCCTCGACGGTAGATCGTTGGCCGATCGGGCGCATCGGAGCGATAGACACGCACGACATCAACGTTCAGCAAATCAACGTCCCACACAACAAGCGTGCCTGCGGCAAAGTAGTCGGCGCGCTTCTGCGCCATGGCTCTTTCTGCCCCGGCACCATAGTCATCTTCGCTGCGAACTTCGATGGCGAACACAGGCGGCTCGGGGAGGAACTTGAGGCCACTGGGCAGCGGGCCCGTATAGAACGCCGCGTCGGGGCTAAACGACTTTCGATGAGGCAAGTCGCACAAGAAGCCCTTGCCATCACAAATTGCGACACCTGTTTGATGCTGCCGCGCGTATTGCCGTAAGGAGGCAAACGCTTCGTCGCCAGCGTATCCCGGTCCAAAACCTGTTGGCGGCATGTGTCGAATCTCCCCATCGACCAGTTCCGCTTTCCCGTCGGTCAAATAGAGATCTTCGACCGTTGCGAGTTTATGAATCATGACCTCGGCTCCCAAGCGTAAGACGGACTGATTCATTATAGAAGCCTTACGGCTCTTGAATCAACCTGCGAACGCGCTCCGGTGTTACTTCGCGGAGGCTGGAGACGATCCAATCGGCAGCGGATTGCTCTTCGCGCGTGCGGCCGGTGCTGGTGACGGCGATGCACTTCATGCCTGCGGCGTGCGCGGCGGCGATGCCGGCCGGCGCATCTTCCAGGACGCAGCACTGGCGCGGCGCGACCCCCATCCGCTCGGCAGCATAAAGAAAGACTTGCGGATCGGGCTTACCGCGCGTCACATCGCGCCCGGTGATGATGCCGCTGAATTTGTCACGGCGCGCCAGCTTGTCGACGGCCAGATCGACATTGCCAGGCGGTCCCGACGAGCCGACGCCCAGCTTGAAGCCATCGGCGTGGAGCGCGTCGATCAACTCCCCTGCCCCATCGAGTTCCGGGAACGTATCGGCTAACAGGTCGCGATAGATCGCTTCCTTGGTGAGATCGAGTTCCGCGATTTCCTCGGGCGAAAGCTGCGTCAAGCCAAAGACATCGACAATCGCCTCACGACTGGTGCGACCGAAGCTGGTGGCGAACATCGCCTCGCTGATGGTGAAGCCGCGCTGCTGTCCCACAATCACCCAGGCGTCGAAGTGCGCTTGATAGGAATCGACCAGCACGCCATCGACATCAAAAATCACACCCACGCTCTGTGGCATAGTAGGTTCTCCTTGGTGTTGAGCCTACCGAAAATGCCAGTGTGCGTGTAGGGCGCGACTCGTAGGTCAGGCGAGCCGAGCCTGACCAGGAATGAAGGAAGCTCAGCGCCGAATCGCCCGATCTTGCGCAACGCCGAATGAAGATTGAGAGGGGCACGCTCGAGACGACAACCAAACTGGTCTCGCTCGGCTCGCGGGGCCTACATAAAAACGCCTCGCATCTCTACAATCTCCCTATGCACGTCATTCTGTTTGATATCGATGGAACTTTGGTGAACACCGGTGGCGCAGGGCGCGATGCCCTGCACTGGGCGCTGACGACGGAGTTCGCTGTCGCGGATCCATTTCAAGTCAATCTCTCAGGGCGAACCGATCGCGGCATCACGCGCGAACTGTTCGACGCCCACGCTATTCCGCACACCGACGAGAACTGGCAGCGCTTTCAACAAGCGTATCTCGTCGGGTTGCTCGATCATTTGCCGCGCCGCAAAGGTTACGTGCTGCCTGGTGTCGTGGCGCTGTTGCACGCTTTGCGCAACACTCCCGATGTCGCGTTAGGGTTACTGACGGGTAATGTGCGCGAGGGAGCGCGGCGCAAATTGGCCTTCTATGGACTCGAAGAGCATTTCGCATTTGGTGGTTTTGGCGATCACCAGCACGATCGCGATGATGTGGCGCGCGAAGCACTCGTCGCGTCGCGTTTGCACGTTGGCGAAGAACTTGCCAGTGACCGGATTTGGGTGATTGGCGATACGCCGCTGGATGTGCGCTGCGCGAGGGCGATTGGCGCGAAGGTGGTGGCGGTGGCAACCGGGAGCCATCCGATCGAAGAATTGGAGCTATCGCGCCCCGATCTGGCAGTCGACGATCTCACCGCTACCGAGAAACTGCTGGCGCGCTTGTTTGGATGATACGTGGCGTAGGCTTTTAGCCTGCGATGGAATGCGTAAACGGCAGGCGGGAAGCCTACCCCACGAAGACGCTGTAACAATTACAGTCTCGTTGGTCGGAATGTGGACAGACTGTCGCAGTGATATCACGTCGGCAGCGACGAACATTCAAAGTCGCGTGATAGCAGCCTCAAAGCGGCTAAAAATCGCCATTTACGACCAATTCTGGCGGCGAAGTTTTTGACACCTTTGGTCAATCCGCGCGTTGCTCACCGACATTGGCATAGCGAATGCATACTATTTCTGGCATCGCCGGCGAGCCATTCTTTTCCCATCAGCCGGCCCAACAAGGAGGAACTTATCATGCGTAAGAGCATGTCATGGATAGTCTTGGTAGGCGAAGTTGTGTTGTTTGGCATTGCAGTGTCAGCGGTCGCGCGCAGCGAGGAATATCGCGCCATGCAACCGACACGCGTGCCAGTCAGTCAAACCTATACGAGTAGTCCTTATACTAACTCGCAACCCGTTCGCGTCTCGATGAAGAACGCGCAAGGACAGGTCACCACGCTGGAATATCGTCAGCCTGTGAGAGTCGTCGCGTACGAGCAACCCCTTGATGATGGCATCGTGCCGCTCTCGTCGCTGCCGGTGTTGAGTTCGCCTGCTCGTGAATCGGATCTGGTGGAGATGCGGAGTGATCGACGTGAGGTTCGTTATGTGGCTCAGCCCGCAGCGGCCGATACCGCGCCGAGTTTGCCTGTCATGCAGATTGGTGGTCCTTATCAACCCACCACTGGCCCGGTCGTGAACTATGGTCCGCCCTCGAGTTATACCTATAGCGCGCCAATGTACAACGCGCCGAACTATGGCGTGCCGCAAACAATGTATCGCCCTGTGCCTGCGCAGCCGATCGTGGCGGTGGCCGATCCGAGTTTGCAGGTTTCCAAAGGCATTTATGGTCAGCCGACCATCTACCGCCCTGGACAACCGGTACGAAACTTCTTCCGGTACTTAACGCCATAATGTGGGTGGGGCGTCTTGGTTGCAGTTCTCGCTACCGGAGCACTGGCAACTCAATGAGCGAGGGGCGCGATTCACTAACCACCGGCGAAGGCAATAACTCTTCGCCCTGTTTGCCGGTCGAGGAACCGAGCAGCACCAACCGCACGGTGCGCAGAAAGCCGCGCAGCGAGCCAAAGGTGGCTTCCACGGCGCTCGGTTCATAGCCGCAATGCACCATGCAATCGCGGCACTTGCTGTTGCCGCTCTTTCGGCCGTAGTTCTCCCAGGCGGTGTCGGCCATTAGCTCGTCGAATGATTGCGCATAGCCTTCGCCGAGCAAGTAACACGGCTTCTGCCACCCAAAGACATTGTAAGTCGGACTGCCCCACGGGGTGCACTCCAGATCGAACTTGCCTTGGAGGAATTCGAGAAAGAGCGGCGTTTGATTGAACTTCCACGCTTTGCCACCGCGCTCTAGCATGCGACGAAACAAAGAGGTCGTTTGCTCGCGCCGTAGGAAGTGTTGTTGATCGGGGGCTTTCTCGTAGCTGTAGCCCGGCGAGATCATCATCCCTTCCACGCCCAGTTTCATCATCTCGTCGAAGAAGCCGCGCATCTTTGCGGCGTCGGTGCCGAGGAAGAACGTGGAGTTAGTGGTGACGCGAAAGCCGCGCTCGCGCGCCTCGCGAATCGCCTTGACCGCCACATCGTACACCCCTTCGCGACAGACAGCATGATCGTGCGCATCGCGCGGACCATCAAGGTGGACCGAGAAGGCGAGGTACTTGGAAGGCGTGAACTTGGGCAGCGATTCTTCCAGTTTGAGCGCGTTCGTGCAGAGATAAATAAACTTCTTCCGTTGCACCAGACCGGCGACGATCTCATCCATCTGCGGATGCAAGAGTGGTTCGCCACCAGGAATGGAAACGACCGGCGCGCCACACTCGTCAACCGCGTGAAAGCATTGCGCTGGCGTGAGATTGCGTTTTAGTACTTCCGCCGGAAACTGAATTTTGCCGCAGCCTGCGCAGGCCAGATTGCAGCGGAACAAGGGCTCGAGCATCAGCACCAGCGGGTAGCGTTTGCGACGTCGCAACTTTTGCGACAGCACGTAGCTGGCGACGGTCCAAGCTTGACTGACGGGCACGCTCATCGATTCGCCTATCGCTGTGCGGAGGATTGCAGCGCTAGCACCTGGCCGAGGGCCAGCAGCGGAAAGTACTGCGGATAGTAGTGATACTTGAGATAGAAGACTTGCGGAAAACCGGTGCCAGT
>JBGSHH010000259.1:0-7662 GCA_041752355.1 Pirellulaceae bacterium
ATGGGTTGAGGAATGGACCTCCGGGTGATGTCGAGGTAGCCCAGCTCAACAAGAGCTTGGCGTACGGCTCGACGATGGTGAACTGCTAATAACGTATCGGTCAGGGCGTCGCCTGCGCTGCAGGCTTCGTCGTTGTGTCGGCGCTCGTATTGTAGAACCAAGGTGCCGAGCGTGTCACGTTCATTCTGTGTGATCGGCGTGCGAGCCGCGAAGCGGCTCGCCGGAGTGCCGGCGGCGAAGCCGTCGGGATAGCTTGCTTCGTTGGCCCAGAGTTGCGCGGCATAGAGGTCATTAGCGGACCAGTCGCAGTCGCGGCCGTGCTGCGCGGCCACGACCTCGGTGCGGCGTTTCGCCGCACCGATGCCTGCCTCGCACGCGCCGTTGTAGCGCGGCATCCGCACCGGCGACAACAGAGGCACGATCTGCCAACGATCCAGCCACGCGCCGAACTGGTGACTCACGAACGCGGAGCCATTGTCGCTTTTGAGGACCAGCGGCGGACCATGCGCCAGCACGAGCGCTTCCAGCACGGCCAGTGCTGCCGTCGCGGTGGCATCCGCCACAGGCGTCCAGGCCAACTGCAGCCCGCTGGCCAAGTCGCGGACCGCGAAGATGCGGGTGTAGCGGCCGTCGATGGGTCGAGGCGGCTCGCTGTGGTCGATGGCCCAGACCGTGCCTGGCCGTTGCCAGTGCAGCGTCTCGACGACCTGACGATGCTCCGCTTGGAACTGCTGGCGGTAAGAGCGTACGAGGTACGTCAGCACGCAGCGTGATGTTTCGGGATAGCAGGCACGCAGCGCCGGCACGCCGATGCTGGGACCAGCTTCCTCAAGGATCGCCGTCACCACTCCCCGCTCTGCGCGTGTCGGCTCGCGCACCGGCCGACCACGCAACCGTGCTGTCAGTTCGCCTCGCGCACTGCGCCGTCGCCAATGCGCCAACGTGCGTGCCGAGAGTTGCAAGCAGCGCGCCGCGCGGCGACAGGTCGGGGCCTGTTCGGCCACGAACTGTACGGCGGCACAGCGGACTTGTTGTTCCTGATCGCGCCGTGGTTGTTGCCGCAGCGCATGCAACTCAGAGCGCGCGGTGGCTACGGCTGGCGGCATGACGGTCGCTTGGTCCGCGCACGTCGCTGCTGGAGCTTCTGTTTCAGTAAGGTCTGGCGCTTCGTTTTTTTGAGCGCCGTGTGGTCGGCGGGTCGGACCACGTGCGGCATGGTCTGCGCTAACTCCAGACGCACGGTCTGGGCTACCAGCTCGCGCTCGAGTTCCGCCACCCGCGCCGCCAACTCCGCGATCCGCGCTCCCTCGGCACTCGTGGTCTGCGCCGGCCGACCGAGCGGCTTGGGTTCCAGATCCTCCAAGCCCGCCTGCAGCACGCGGTGGCGCAGCTTGTAGAACATCGCCTCGCTGATCGCTAGTTGCCGCGCTGCCTCGACCACCGTCACCTGGCCGGCATTGGCCGCCAGGATCAAGGTCAGCCGCGCTTTCGCCTCCTCCGAACCCTCCAAGTGCTCGACCAACGCGGGGCCGAGTGGTTTGCGTCCTGCCATCGCCTAACTCCTGGCCTGGTGAGTTAACGTTGCCGATCATGGGCGGGCCTCCTCCACGCCGACCTGCGGCGCACTTGGTTGTACTGAAGACGCTGGCGAATTGCCAGTCTCCGCGTCCGCCTGCGCCCGTAGCGTTTGGGCCGCTTTTAGCGCGCGCACGACTGGCTTCCGCGGCTTGCGCTTCTGGCCATTAATGGGCGCTGCGGGCGACTTGGGTTTGGCCAAGGCCGCCAGGCCCAAGCTGCGCTGCGTCACGCGCACCAACGCCTCTTGCCGGGCGCAAGCACGACGCGCTGCTTCCAATTCGTTTTCCAGCTGTTTCACCCGTAATTCCAGCGAGGGCTGTTTCCCTTGGGGACGCGGCGCCAGCGCCGCTACCAGTCCCTCCAAGGCCCGCGTTTCGAGTTGGTAGTAACGGGGCAAGGAGATGCCGAGTAGTTCCGCCGCGGCCGGCGGTGAACGAACACCGGCCAGACATTCCAAGATCGCTGCCGCTAATCGTTGCGCTTCACTCGGCGTCGCGGCCGGTGGCGAAGTTTCCTTCGCCACCGGCTTGGACACCGACGAAGCGGCAGGCTTCGTCGCTTTGGTCATGTCTCACCTCCGGTGGGCGGCGGCAACTCGCGCTGCGTCAGATAGTCATCCAGCGCCGACACGCCCGGCGGCAACTCCGTGGGGAGCGCGCCATACTGCGTCGGTATTCCTTGCGGACAGACCGGCGCGGGGAGTGGTGCCGCGGCTGGCGCGGCTGGCGTCTCCACCACCGGCGGCACCAGTTCAATCTCCGAGCGCTCGCTCCCCGCTTGCTGCAGGATCACGCGATCGCCCGCCTGATGCACGCTAAAGGGTTTACCTGCCACTTGGCCCGTTAAGTAAAACGGCTGCTTCGGTACGCCATGTCGTGATAACTCCAAGGCGTTCTTGGACACCCGTTCCTTAAGCGTGGCCAACACCTGCGGCGCGGCCTGGAAGAAACGATCGGCCGGCACCAGGCCATCGATCCCCGAATGCACGCGCTGGAAGTTGTAATGGTCGATGAACAGGCCGATCCGCCGCCGCGCATCTTCCAAGTCCACGAACACCGCGCTCTCGATGCATTCCCGCCACAGCGTCCCCCAGAACCGCTCGATCTTCCCCAGCGTCTGCGGCCGCTTGGGCTTGGCCACGAGTTGCTTGATCCCCAGCTTCTCCAGTTCCTTGGTGAACTGGCTCTTGCCGCGCCAAGTAACATACTGCGTGCCGTTGTCGGTCAGGATTTCGCCCGGCACGCCATAGGCGGCGATCGCCGCCCGCACCACTTCAATCACCAACGGTGTCGATTGACTTCCATGCAAGCCATAGCCCGTAATAAACCGGCTGTGGTCATCCAGGAAAGCCACCAGATAGACCCGCCGGTTCTGCCGCTTCAGCACGAAGGTAAACAGATCGGTCTGCCAGAGCTGATTAGGTTTCGCCCGTTCGAAGCTCCGCACATGATCGGGATGCGGCTTCGTCGGCTGCTCGACCAGTTCGTAACCGGCTTCCTTCAACACGCGAGCCACGGCGTTGGGACTGGCCGGCAGCGCCGGTCCACGCACCAGCATGTCGCTGATCCGCTCGCAACCCCAGTCGGGGTGCGCCTGTTTGAGCATCAAGATCGTGCGCTTGGTGAGTTCGGGCAGCTTGCTCCCCTGCTTTGAACCCCGCGGCTGATCGACCAGACCGCCTGGCCCCAGTTCCTCGAACCGCTTCTTCCATGAATAGAGCGTGTGGTGCGAGATGTTTACCAGCGCGCTGAAGTCCCGCGCCGGCAAGCCACTCCGCTGCCAGGTATCCAGGAGCAGTAACTTCTGTTGCGGCGTGATCGGGAGTTGCGGGCGCTCGACACCGGGAGCGAGCGTGCCGCGCCGCCGGGTCTTGGGGACCGGTGGTGGCACCGCCGCGCCCCACGACAACGAATCGGGCAACTCGCTGACTTCGTCCGCGACCTCGGCCGCGAGCGGACGTGGCCAGACATCCTCCCACACCTCCTCGGCGACGATCGGTTCCTCGTCCGCCACCGGCCGCGCGTCCGGGACCCCCGTCGGCGGCGGCGTCGCGGGGCCAGACCAGTTTTCGCTACGCTCAACCTGGTCTGGCCCCGCGTTAGTTGCAGTGACTTCTTCCCAATCGGGACACTCTTCGGGATGCATGACTTCCTCCTTCACAATAGGACGAGGTCATTCCTCTACTTCTTTCAGCGCTTAGTTGCGCAAGGATTTCCGGGAGGGGGACAGTACCGACGGACAACGACTGGTGGTCGCCACCCAGCGCGATGGGCTGCTATTGATCGATCTGGCTAGCGGCGAGCAGAAGTCGCTATGGCCACCCGGCGCCAATATCGTGCGCTGCCTGCGCTTCTCCAGCGATGGCCGCCGAGTGCTGGCTGGATTGAACGATCGCACGGCGCGGATGTGGCGTGTCGCCGATGGCCGGCAGTTACTGGTGATTGAAGCGGGACATTCGCCACAAGGGATCGCTTGGTCAGAAGAAAAGCAAGTGCTGGCGACTGCCGATGGGTCCGTCAAGCTTTGGCAATGCAGTTTCGAAGCCAGCGACGCGGAGGTGCGATGATGAGGCGGGGGATGTTCATGATGCTGGTCATGGCTTTGGCCAGTAGCCGGGCGCTCTGTGGCGCTGAAGATGCCGCGACGCAGCGAGATGCAAGCCTGGCAGGCTATCAGCAGACGGTCGCGCCGTTTCTGAAGGCGCATTGCAGCGCGTGTCATGGCGATCAGCTAGCCGAAAAAGAACTGCATCTGGCCACGCTTGAGCCCGACATGAAATCGACTACCAGCGCCGCGCGTTGGGCGGTGGTGCTGCAGCAGTTGCGCGCTAAAGAAATGCCGCCGCAGAAAGAACCGCGGCCCCAGCAAGAGCAGGTCGATGCCGTCACCGCCTGGATCGAAGCGGAGATGAAACGCGCGGGCAAGCATCTGGCGCGGCGCGAAGCTTATGAGAACGGCAACGCGGTGGAGCATGCGCTGCTCTTCGATCCCAAAAACATTGGCAAGTTCGCTGCGCCCGGCGGCGTTCGCCGACTGAGCGCCGATCAATATGCCGCGCTCACAGGCGAGCTCGGCAAGGGGCTCTCCGGCATTGCGCAGCCGTTTTCGCCGCAAGGTAAGACGACGTTCAAAGATATGGGAGCGCCCAAGCTCGACGAACCCACCACCGCCCAGCTGTTGCGCAACGCGCTGTTAATGGTCGAGCAGCGTTATACGGCGTTCAAGGTGGAAAACGGCAAGCTCAAAGCGGCGCAACAGGCGACGCCGAAGCAGTTCTTGCGCTTGCTCGACGATGCCGAGCCGGCGACCGAAGCCGAGGTCCACACGGCCATCAAGCACATGTTCGAACTGGCGTTGAAGCGGCCGCCCACCGGCGACGAAGTGACTCGCTTCGCCGGACTCTATGAGCGCAATGTGAAAGACGCGGGGCGCGTCACGGGCGCTCGCTATATGCTGGCCGCCGTTCTCATGCTTCCCGAAGCCGTATTTCGATCCGAGCACGGCACGAAGGAAACCGATGGTCAGGGCCGCGTGCGCCTCGCGCCGCGCGAGATCGCTTTTGCCATCTCGTATGCGCTCACCGATCGTCGCCCCGAGTCGTGGCTATTGGCGATGGCCGACAAAGGGGAACTCGCTACCGATGCCGGCGTGGCGGCTGCCGTCCAACGCATGCTCGACGATCCCAAATTGCAGAAACCGCGCATCCTCCGATTCTTCCGCGAGTACTTTCAATACACCGCGGCTGAGGACGTCTTCAAAGATAATAAGGAGCATCCCGATCACGATGCGCGCACGCTGGTCGAAGACACCGATCGTCTGGTGCAGCACATCCTCGACGAGGACCAAGAGGTGTTGTTTCAGGTCTTAACGACCAACAAGGCGTTTGTCGCCTACAAGACGGCGGCCGAAACCAAGAAGAAGCGCATCGAGGAGCTAGCGAAGTTCGAGCAGGAGAAGCAAAAGGATCCGAAGAAATATGCGACCAAAAAGCCGCCCAAGGTCGGTCGCAGCATCTATGAGGCTTACGGTCTTAGCGACTTCCCTGACGAGCAGCCGGTGGAGCTTCCCGCAGATCAGCGGGCTGGCATTCTCACTCAGCCCAGCTGGCTAGTCGCCTTTTCCAAGAGCGACGAGAATCACGCCATCCTGCGCGGCAAGTGGGTACGCGAACGCCTGCTAGGCAATGTGGTTCCCGACATCCCCATCACCGTCGACGCGCAACTGCCTGTCGCGCCTGATAAGACGCTGCGCGAGCGGATGGCGATCACTCAGCAAGAGTATTGCTGGCAGTGCCACAAGCTGATGAACCGCGTCGGTTATCCTTTCGAATCGTATGACCACCTTGGCCGCTTCCGCACCGAGGAGTTGGTCATCGATCTGGAAGCGACCGCCAAAAACGTCGACAAGAAAGGCAAACCGCTAGGAAATGTCCTTACGGGTGTAACCGCCGATGCCCAGGGAGGCATAGAGTTCTGCGGCGATGAGCAACTCGAGGGGGACGTCAAAGATGCGGTCGAACTCATGCACCGGCTGGGCAAGTCGCTTCGCGTGGAACAGGTCTTCGTGCGGCATGCGTTTCGGTATTGGCTGGGGCGCAACGAAACGCCAGGCGATGCGGCGAGCTTGCAAGCGGCGCAGCGGGCGTATCGAGAATCGAGCGGCAGCATGAAGGTGTTGATGACGTCGCTCTTAACCAGCGAGTCGTTTTTGTATCGAGTCCCTGAAAATCGCGTTTCCCCATAGGCAAGGAGTTTCATCCATGTTGTTCGACCGACGCCATGTCCTGAAAGGGATGGGAGCCTCCGCGGGCGCTATGCTCCTGGCGCCAATCCTGTCGCGGCTGGAGGCACAAGCGGCTGGCGAGCCGATCCGCGCGAAGCGGTTCGTCTTCGTGGTGGAAAGCAATGGCGTGCGACCCGAACAACTGGCTCCCTCCGGCATCGAGCGCAAGCCACGCGATCAACGCCCGCTCAATGGCCCGCCAGAGCAGATCGACGTATCGCTCGAGGACAAAGATCTGCCGTTCTCGCTCGAGCCGATCTCAGCCTGGAAGAAAAAAACGACCATCGTGCAGGGGCTCTCCGGCCGCGTCTGCGGTGGCGGGCACTCGAACAACTTCGGCGCGCTGGGCTGCTTTCCCACGCCAGGCGAGAGCAAGAAGATCAGCGGCGAAACGATCGACGGCGCGCTGGCCAAGGCTCTGCCTGGAATCTTTCCGCACATCGGCCTGGGCATCTCGAAGCGATTGGAAAACAGCGTCATTTACAACGTCTCGGCGCTAGGCCCCGACAAAGGCCTGCCAACGATGTGCAAGCCCGATCAAGCGTATGCCGCGCTATTTGGCAGTGTTGCCGACGGCGCTGCCAAGCAGGAGTTCGCGGCCAAGAACAACCTGCTCGACTTCCTGCGCGACGATGTGAAGCGCGCCGAGGCGAATCTTGCTGGCGAGGAGCGCGAGCAATTTGGCGCGTATCTCGAAACGTTCGAAACCCTACGCAATCGCCAGAGCCGCTTGAACGAGATCGAGCATACGCTCCGCCAAAAGGGCCCTACGCCCACCGACAAGTACACTTCGACGGTAGAAACGGACCGGCTCGACGCGCAGTTTGATCTTGGCGCGGCCGCGCTCATCTGTGGACTGACGAACGTCCTCACGCTCTCCTCCGCCGCCGGCATCGGCGACTTCGACATCACCTTCAAGGGCCTCGGGCTCAACATCGACAAGCACTCCATCGGTCACGGCGGCAGCTATGAAGGCAAGACCTGGGCGGACCTCTACAACATCATTCGCCGTTACCACTTCGACCTCATCGCCGGGCTGATCAAAAAGCTGGAAGCGGTGAAGGAAGGGGATGGCACGATGATGGACAAAACCGTCATTGTCTACCTCAGCGACGGCGCCGAGAGCCACCACTCGCGCTGCTGGGAATGGCCCATGGTCGACATCGGCAACATGCAAGGCCAGCTGAAAGCCGGGCGCTACATCGACTATCCTGGTTACGGCCACAAGGGGCATCGCACCACGGCAAATCTGTACGTCACATTGCTGCAACTGGCAGGCGCTTCGCGCGAAAGCTTCGGCGT
>JBGSHH010000260.1:0-11691 GCA_041752355.1 Pirellulaceae bacterium
TTCCGGCGGAAATTGAAATGGCTTCTCGCTCAGCATTTGCTCGATGACCAAATTGAGCGCCTCGCGTTGCTTGGCGGCATCGACGATGGTCACTGGGGGCTTGGCATCCTTATCGCCCTTGTGGCTGCGATTGATGCTCAGGCCACCGACATACCGCGAAGCGAAGTACATCGACTGACCATGCTGCGACAACAGCACGTTGAAAGCGCGACGAGCTTGCGTGTAGTCGTCACCTTCCTTCGTCATCCGTTCGACCAGGCCCGGCATCAATTGCTTGACGATTTCGGCGCGGGTCTTGGCATATTCCAAGGCATCGCTACCCATGTCAAAACGATTGCTATCGGGATCGGGGTCGACTGAGCGAGTGTCCTCGTCGGTCGAGTAGGCCAGCGCCGGCTCACCACTACGGGCGGCGATCTTCTTCAATTCCGCGACTTCCCCGGTCGTGCCGCCACCGAATTGCTTGTAGCCGTATTCAATCGCCCAATAGTCGTAAGGCCCAATGGTTTGCGAGTAATAGTCGCCTTGTTCCCAATCCTTGGGAACGATGTTGGCAGGGGCATAGTCCATCACGGAGGCAACCAAACCGACGCCCTTGGTCTTGTTGCTGTCTTGCATTTCCTTCAGCGAGAGCATTTTGCTCGCCTTGAAGTTATGCCGCAGACCGAGCGTGTGTCCCACTTCGTGCATGGTCACTTCTTTCAGACCTTGCATGATTAGCTTCTCTTGCATTTCGGCAGAAACTTTGGGATCGGCAGCGGCGGCCGCGAAGATCGCTGCCGAAGCAAACGCGAACTGGCGCGACATGCCCTGACTTAAACGGCACTGGTTACCATGCGCTGGATGCAAAAACATCTTGGCAGCGTTATCGGTGCCAGGCAATTCGCCATTGGTCATTTCGGCGATTGCTTGCGGCGTGAGCGTTTCGTATTCCTGCTTCCAGTAGGTGAGGAAGTCGGCGTCGAAAATGATGTCGGCGTCGAGGATTTGCCCCGTGTACGGATTCACGCGGGATGGTCCCATCGCGAAACCGGCACCCGCCGTGATCCAACGGAATGTGTTGTAGTTCACATCCTCGGGATCCCAAGTCGCATCGTCCGGCTGTTGATCGACAATGATCGCGTTGGCGAAACCGGCCTTTTCGTAGGCGAGGTTCCATTCGTAAATGCCATCATAAATCGCCTTGCGATACTTGAAGGGCACGGTCTTCTCAATCCAGAACTTGATCGGTTTGACCGGCGGGCTGAGTTCGGCCGTGGCGTCGGCCTTACGCAAATCCCAACGATTGATGTACCGCACGAACTGATCGCGATCGCTCTTCTGCGAGAAATCTTTGACCACCGTGAGAAAGTAGCCGACGCGGTCATCCGCCAGGCGGGGCTGATAGCCCGTCGTGGGAATCTTGCTGATCGAATAATGCACGTTGATCGTCACGCCGCGCGAATCCGCAACGGTGTCGATTTCTTGCGTCCCGCCCGAGGCATAGGTGGCGGCAACCTCGAGTTCTACGTTATTGGGAAAGGTCTTTACCTTGTCCCAGGTCGATTTCTGTTGCGAAAATGCAAAGCCTGGCAAAGCCTGACCGATTTGCGGAAGGTCGCTCATGAAGATCGGCGTCAGGTCGATGAGGTCGCCACCCTTGGGTCCTTTAGTCGCGATCGGCAGGCTGAACATCACGCTATCGGTATAGGCATTGGAAACGGCGGTCGCTTCTGGCGAGCCTTTGGTCGCTTTGAAGCGCACATTGCGCCGAATCACATGCACCTTGTCGTCGAGTTTGCGGAAAGTCCACACCCAATCGTCGCCGAAACCCCAACTCATGCCACCCAGCAGCGAGCCTTGGCTAATGCCTTTGGCGATTGAAATCAAAACGAGGTATTCGGCGTTGTAGTCGCCTGCGCCGAGTTCCACGAAGACGTTGTTACTGGTCTCATGCAACGTCAGCATGCCGGTATGCGTCTTGGCATCCTTGAGCAGCGCGGCATACTTGGGAGGCGAAGGCGTGGCAGCTGCCTTGGCCGCATCTTCTTCCGGTTTTTGCGCGGCGACTTCCGACGTCAAGCTAGGCAATAGGGAAAAGGCGACGGCGACCGCAGCGGAAACACCGAAGGCCGCGAAACGGCGGCCAAGTTTGAAATCAGATGCAACCATAGATGGCTTTCCCGGCACAAAAAGTTAATTGATCGATGACAGCGCGAAAGGAGGCGTTCAGGTGGGGTCGAATCAAGGTAGGCGGTCAGCACTGCGTCAATCGACAAAGTGCTTAAACATACCCTATCTTGACGCCGCTGCTCGGATAACGCAAGAAACGAGTACCAAAGAGTTTAGAATCCCTCATAATACTACGGCTCGGCAAACCAGGCAGTTCACGCCGCAATTTACCATTGTTAGTGATTCTAGGGACTGGGAAAGTTGCGACTGCCTCTATTTTGCACCGCCACTCCCCGCAGGATGGGTTTTTAGTGTGTTCCTGATTTGGCGGGTCGAACTGGTACCCGACAGGAAACGCTACTCCCTATTTTCTTCATCACACCCTATAATCCCTAAGTCCTAATCATTCCCGTGGTTGTGATTCGGCAACCGCCTGCGCTGGGAGGTCTCAATTGATGAAACGTCGCCTAACTTGGTTATTTTGCCTATTCGTTTTGATTCCCCTGGCGATTGCCACCAGCGTTCTGGCTGATGAACCGGCACCGCAAGCTGTCGCCGCGCCCGAGACGCCCGTCAAGCCAGGCGATGAAGCCAAGGACGAAGCGAAGGATGAGGCGAAGGAGAAGACCAAGGAAGCCGCCAAAGCGAAGACCGCTCAGGAAGAGAAGGAGTATTACGAACTCCTGCAACTCTTTGCCGACACACTAGACCAAGTCGAACGAAATTACGTCAAGGACATCAGCAAGCGCGAACTCATGGAAGCCGCCATTCGTGGCATGCTTTCCAAGCTCGATCAGCATAGCAACTACATCCCGCGCGAGGAAATGGATCGCTTCACGACCGAAGTCGAAAGCGAATTCGGCGGCGTCGGCATACAGGTCTCCACGGAAGGGGGCCAACTCCGCGTCATCAGCCCCATCTATGGCACGCCTGCCTATCGTGCCGGCATACTCGCTGGCGATAAGATCGTCAAAATCGAGGACAAGTCGACCAAGGGCTTGAACATCGATGAGTGCATCAAACACCTCAAAGGCAAGATTGGCACTTCGGTAAATGTCACGGTGCAGCATCTTAAAGATGGCAGCGAGGAAGTGGTCAAGTTGACGCGCGAAACGATTCGGGTCGATACCGTGCTCGGCGACTTGCGCAACGAAGACGATACCTGGAACTATTACCTCAATAAAGACAAGCAAATCGCCTATATTCGCGTCACGTCGTTCGGTCGACATACGACCGAAGATTTGTCGAAAGTGATGAAGGCGTTGCAGGACTCCGGCCTCAAAGGTCTGGTGCTCGATCTGCGGTTTAACCCGGGCGGATTGCTTTCGTCGGCGATTGAAGTGAGCGACTTGTTCATCAGCGAAGGGGACATCGTCAGCACGCAAGGACGAAATACTTCGAAGCGCAGCTGGACCGCTCGCAAGCCTGGTACTTATGAAGGCTTTCCCATGGTGGTACTGGTGAATCATTACAGTGCCAGCGCCAGCGAGATTGTCTCGGCGTGTCTACAAGATCATCAGCGCGCAATTGTCATTGGCGAGCGTTCCTGGGGCAAAGGCAGCGTGCAAAACATTATTCAACTGGAGGATGGCAAGAGCGCGCTCAAGCTCACCACCGCCGGTTACAAACGGCCCAACGGCAAGAATATTCACCGTTTTGAAGGTGCTTCGGACACGGATGAATGGGGTGTTTCGCCGAACGACGGCTATGAGATCAAACTTTCCGATGCCGAAGTCGCCGATCTGGTAATGACGCGACGTGATCGTGATATCCTACGCCGCAAGGACGACCCCGAAGCCGCGCCGGAACTCAAAGATAAGCAGCTCGCCAAGGCGATCGAGTATCTCGAGAGCAAGATGGAATCGGAGTAACGTGGGGTGGCTGCCAGCCTGACGTTTTCAACATTCAAACGCAAATTCAAAAGACGGCAGGCAAGAAGCCTACCCCACCATGAAACTGCTGGCCATCGAATCGACTTGCGACGAGACGGCGGCAGCGGTGGTGACCGATGGACTGCAAGTGCTAAGTTCCGTGGTCGCTTCGCAGGATGAATTGCATCAACGTTTCCGCGGCGTCGTGCCGGAGATCGCGGCGAGAGCCCATCTGGAACGTATTCTGCCGGTTATTGACGAAGCGCTTCGCAAAGCGAACGTCACGCTCACGGATCTTGATGCCATCGCGGTCGCCAACACGCCGGGATTGGCTGGCTCATTGTTGGTGGGACTGATCGCCGCGAAAACACTTTGCCTGGCGACTGGCAAGCCGCTCGTGGCGGTCAATCATTTGCATGCGCATATCTATGCCTGTCGCATGGCGGCACAGCGCGATGTCTTTCCCTGTGTGGGTTTTATTGTCAGCGGCGGACATACAAGTTTGTACCGTTGTCATTCGCCGGTGGCGTTTGAGCATCTGGGCGGTACCATCGACGACGCCGCTGGCGAAGCATTCGATAAAGTCGCCAGCATGCTGGGCTTGCCGTATCCGGGCGGTCCGGCGATTTCCCGAGTCGCCGCGCAAGGCAATCGCGAGGCATTTCCTTTTCCTCGCTCGTTTCTCAAGGAAGATCGTATCGCATTTAGCTTTAGCGGCTTGAAGACGGCGGTCCGGTATCAAATCGCCGGACCTGGCAAGCCGGACCTGTCTGCCGTGCAGCTTACTTCACAAGAAGTTGCCGACCTCGCCGCCAGTTTTCAAGAAGCGGTGGTCGATTGCCTGATTGCCAAGGCGTTGCAAGCTTGTCGGCAAACGCGATTGAAGGTGCTATGCGTGGGTGGCGGTGTCGCGGCCAATGGCAGGTTTCGCGAACAGTTATCCGCGGCGTGTGCGAAGCATCGCATTGAATTGCATATCGCACCGCCTGCGCTGTGCACAGATAATGCCGTGATGGGAGCGATCGCGTTCGAGCGACTCAAAGCTGGTTGTTTCGAGAGTCTTGATCTCGATGTCGTGCCGGGATTGGTGCGCGAGTAAGGCTCATCGCGCGCGAGCTTGCGCCATGATGTCGATCCCCACATGCGCGCTCCAGGCGGCGATGAGCTTGTGAAAGATCGGGCCAGGGACGCCGGCACCAATCAACTGGCCATTGAGCCGCAGCACCGGCCAAACACAGGGAGAAGTGCTGCAGAGTAAGACCTCGTCGGCTTTTGCCACGTCTGCGACCTTCAACACGCGATTGCCAAACTTGATACCCAAGTCTTCTGCCAAAGCGGCCAGCGTCGCCATGCTGATGCCTGGCAAAATCTTTTCCGCAGGTGGTGCGATGAGACCTTCACTGGCGTTATGAATCACGAGGTTTGCAGTGGATGCTTCGGTGATGCAATCGTCATGATCCAAGAGCAAGGCGCGCGCAGTGGGATCGATCGCGCGCGCGGCGCGATCGGCCAACCAATAGTGCATGCGACTACGGCATTTCAATTCCGCTGGCCAGCAATCGTTAGGGATTTGGCGAATCGGGGTGGTAACCAGATTCTGCCCTGTCTCATAAAGCTTGGCCCAACTCGTAAACGGGAGTGGTTTGGTATGCATGGCCACCAGCGGGCCCTGACCGGCTTGCGATGCATAAGGACCTGGCGTAACGAAGATCGTCAGTCCTAGATCGTCGCCAGGTGGTAGCAGCATGTGATTCCTGGCCACCAGGTCGAGCGCTGCTTGTTCCAGTTCCGCGCGCGATTGCGGGATCGGCACGCCTACGATCGCCAGCCCGCGAAAGAGCCGATCGAGGTGTTCCGATAATCGAAAGACTTGCCCTTTGAACGTGCGCAGTTGTTCCGGCACCGTCACGCCCAGCATGAAACCAGCGTCATCGATCGGCACGGTAAGTTCTGCCGCCGGTAGGAATCGTCCATTGAGATAGGCGAGCGGTGGAGTCATTGCGATATGGGGTAAGCGTCCCGCCAACCGTTTCTCTTATCAAAATTCGAGGCAGGCAACATGCCTATCCCACTAATACCTTGCCATGCCGCCATCGACCTGTAGCGCCCAGGCGTCGATGCCGCCGGTCATATTGCGGACGTTCGTAAAGCCCTGCCCGCGCAGCCAATGGGTCACGCGTAGACTGCGACCGCCATGATGACAATGCACCACGATTGGCCGCTCCTTGTGATCCGCCAGTTCGGCGACGCGCTCCGGCAGGCTGCCCATCGGAATATGCTTCGCACTGTCGATATTCACCAGCGCGTGTTCATCATCCTGACGGCAATCGAGCAGTAGGAGATCTTCTTTTGCGTCGAGCAGCGCCTTGACGGTCAGCACGTCGATTTCGATGGGAACATCAGACATGAGCGGATTCCTATGCAGCTCTTTAAACAACAAAACGGCTGCCTGGGATGACTCCCAGGCAGCCGTTTATCGTAGTCAATTTCACGCTACTGCGGCAGTGGTTACTCTTCTTGCGAAGGTTCGCCGCCGTTGCGAGTAATCAGGCGATAGTACAAGACTGGGTCGATGTTGTCCGAGATCGCCGTGGTGTGATTGTCCACATACACGTGCGTCACGACACCGCCTGGATGCTGGCTGCTGGGGCCCCATTTACGCGGTTGATTGCTGGTAAATTTCGGGATGTACACCTGCGTGGTGTCGGCGTCATCGCGTGGTCCATAGTTCATTGCATGGCGTTTGCCTGGAATAGGGCCGAGGTAACCGTCCGCCTGACGAATAACTTCGGCAGAGGTGTTCAGCGTATTTTGCATGCCGATCACCCACGCGCATTGTCCGTCGTACCACGAACCGAAATCAGCTTCGCGAGATTCGACGCACAGCAAAGTCTTCGAGGTACCGTCGGTGATGTTTTCAACGGTGAAGCCTTTGCCGCCGTTGGCCTTCACTGAGCACATGGCGCCGTTCTCGATCGCTGCGTTGGAGTTGGAGTCGATGTGCGTTCCCAAGAAGCCCACGTAGTTACCAATGGCAGGTTGGCCAGTTGTGGTGTAAAGGTTGGGAACTTGCGAGAAGTCGCCACCGGAGAACTTGGGGCAACGGAGCGAACCTACTAGCCGCGTCGACAAGTGCGGCGTGCTACCTGGAACGCGGGCCACCTTGGCGTCAAACGCATCCAGACCGAACTTCTGCGAAGCATTGCTGATATCGTCATACAGCAAACCTTCTTCCATGTACGGCAGGATCTTTACCACAAAGCTGTAGCCAGCTGCGGTAGCATCATGGACTGGCGGGTTAGGGAGAGTGCCCGTCGTCACCGCTTTACCTGGGATGCAGGTTTGCGGAACGATGAACGACGAGTTGCCTGTGCTGACCGTCGGAAACCGTTTGAAGGTATTCTCGAACGTCACGCACGCCAGACCCACCTGGCGAATGTTGCTCAAGCACTGATTGCGACGCGCCGCTTCGCGTACCGCATTGATCGCCGGGAGCAATAAGGCGATCAGGATGGCGATGATCGCGATCACCACCAGCAGTTCGACGAGGGTAAAACCCCGTCGGCGGGAATGTAGAACCATACCAACACCTCCGAAAAATGAATGAAAAATGAGACAGCCCCGACAGAATCCCGCCGGGGGTTGAATCCACATCTTAGGCGTGAGGGTTCCTTGGTGAACCCTGATAGTGAACACGCACTGTAATCTTGTCCCCCACGGTTGTCAAATATTTCGAGGCAAACGAGCCGTTGGCGCAACTTGCAAACTATGGGCGACTTAAGCGGCTTATATGCCTGAGGATTTCCTCTCGTGGTTGGCCAATTCTATAGTCGCCATCGAGGGCGATTTATTCTTTAACCACCTCTCCGCGATCCAGCCAGGGGGTTGTTCGCTGTGCCAAGAAAATGTTGGCGTTCTTGGGCCAATTTCGGTAATCTATCGGTCCGCGTTGATGGTTACTCCTACCTAACCTACCCCCACCTTTGGTCGCCAAGTGATAACGCCGCACGTGAAGCGGTCATTTCAATTCGTCCCGCCTACCACTTCGATTTTCAAAGAGATGCCATGCGAATTGCCCGACTGACGCTGGCTGGATTGCTCCTGCTTTGCTTCGCGCCGCTGGCGAAGGCGGATGAACTCCTGGGGCCTGATCGTGAGTTGCCAGAAGTTATTGATCATTACGTCAATACCAAGCTGGCTAAACGGAACATTTCGCCAGCGCCTTTGGCCGATGACGCGACCCTACTTCGCCGGACCTTGCTCGACCTGGCGGGTCGCATTCCCACCGCTACCGAAGCCCAAGCCTATCTGGCGAATACCAATTCCAACAAACGGATCGAAATGGTCGATCGCGCTCTCACATCCCCTGGCTTTGTAAGGCAGCAAGTCGATCAGTTTGACACGATGCTGGCCAGCGAAGGCAAACGCAATCTGCGCGAGTACCTCACGCTGGCGCTCGCTGAGAACCGCCCTTGGGATCAGATATTTCGCGAACTGGTTGCGGCGGACGACACCGAGCCCGCGCGGAAAGGAGCCGGCCAGTTCCTCAAGGCCCGCGTCAATGATATCGATCGGCTGGCGAATGAGACGAGCGTCGCCTTCTTTGGGGTGAACATTAGCTGTGCTAAGTGCCACGATCATCCGCTGGTGGTGAATTGGACGCAGGACCATTTCTATGGCATGGCGTCGTTCTTCAATCGCACTTTCGAGAACGGCGAGTACGTCGCCGAACGCGACTATGGCCGCATGAGCTATCAAACCACCACAGGCGAAAACCGCACTGCGAAGTTGATGTTTCTTACCGGCTTGGCACTCGATGAACCCGAAGTGGAAGAGCCGAAAGACGATGAGAAGAAGAAAGAAAAGGAACGCTGGGAGCAGCTCAAAAAGGACAAGCAACGCCCACCTCCGCCGTCCTTTAGTCGCCGCGCGCAATTGATCGAAGTTGCTTTGCAACCCGAGCAGCGGCACTACTTCGCCAAGTCGATTGTGAATCAACTATGGAATCGCTTCTATGGCCACGGTTTGGTGATGCCGATCGATCAAATGCATCCCGAAAATCCGGCCAGTCACCCCGAATTGCTCGATTGGCTGGCGCGCGATTTGGTCGAACACAAATACGATCTGCGGCGGTTGATTCGCGGACTGGTGTTGAGCGAAGCTTACGCGCGTTCCAGCCGTTGGGACCAAGGCGAGCGTCCCAACGCCTCACTGTTCGCGGTGGCGAATGTCCGTCCCTTGATGCCGGCCCAATACGGCGCGGTATTGGGAATGGGCAGCACCAGCCCCGAGCAGTTCCCGCTCGAACTGAAGCCGCAGGACTTCGACCAACGCCTGCAACGGGCCGAAGGGCAAGGTCGCGGTGTGGTGGAAAAACTCGAACAGCCGCGCGATGGCTTTCAAATCAGCGTCGATGAAGCTTTGCTCTTTACCAACGGCGAACGCATCCTGCGCGATGTCCTCCGCGACAGCAAGGACACCGTCATTGGTCATGCGAAGAGTCAATCCGATCGGCACGCCGCTATCGAAATGCTGATTTGGAACACCTTGACCCGTCCCGCCGATTCCGAAGAGGTCGGCGCGATGGAAACCTATCTCACGAAACGAAGCGACCGGCTCGACGACGCCTGGCAACAACTCGTTTGGGCCCTTTTGACCAGCAGCGAAGCCCGCTTCAACTACTGACACATACCGCCAGCGGCATAACGCAAGGAATCGAACATGCTTCAGCACAACGTTTCGCGACGCGGATTCTTGGGCGCGACCGCCCTGGGTGGCGCGGCACTGGCGACCGACATGTCGCAAATCGAAATCCTCGCCAACCCCGCTTTAGCCGGCGAGCTGAAGAAACAAGACAAGCGAGTGATTCTGCTCTGGCTGGCAGGCGGTGCTAGTCAATTGGAAACGTGGGATCCCAAACCTGGTCGTCCCACTGGCGGTCCGTATCGAGCGATCAATACTTCCGTTCCCGGCATCCAAATCTCCGAATTGATGCCGGAGATGGCCAAGCGGATGAATCAAACGGCGATCATTCGTTCCTTGAATACCAAGAACGGCGATCACGGTGGCGCCGCGCGATTAATGCATTTGGGACGACGCGATGAACCGAATCTGCGTTATCCCGATATGGGAGCCATGATCGCCCGCGAATTGGGCCGCGCCGATAGCCAGGTGCCGGACTATGTTTCGTTTTACACCGCGACCGAAGGGCGTGGCAGTTCGCTGGGACAATCGGGCTTTCTCGGCGCACGGTATGATGCCATGTCGCTCACCACCGATCAAATACCACCGAATCTTCGCAGGCTAGAACAGATCAGCGATGTGGACCATCAAGAACGCGCGGACTTGCGCAAACTGCTCAGTGCTCGTTTTGTGCGTGGTCGCGAATCGGGCACCCTTGCCAGTCACAACGAAGCCTACGAGCGCGTTCGCGGCTTGATGGCCAGCGAAAAACTGTTCGACATCAGCCAGGAACCGCAAGCGATGCGCGACAAATACGGCAACACGCTGTTTGGCGATCAATGCCTTGTCGCCCGGCGATTGGTCGAAGCCGGCGTGCCGTTCGTCAAAGTGTCGCGCGCTTGGTGGGATAGCCACGGACAGAACTTCGAGACGCATCTCGAGTTGGTCACCGAACTCGATCGCGTGATGGCGGCGCTGCTCGACGATTTGCAAGATCGCGGATTGCTGGAGCATACGCTGGTCGTAACGCTTTCCGAGTTTGGCCGCACCCCAAACATCAACCCCAGCCTCGGTCGCGATCACTTCGCCTCGGCTTGGAGTTCGTCGCTGTCTGGCTGCGGTGTTAAAGGTGGCACGGTGTATGGCGCCAGCGATGAAGATGGACACAAGGTCAAGGACGGGGAGATCGGCGCCGCCGAACTGTTCGCCACGATTTTCCAAGCCGTCGGCATTAACCCGCGTAAGGACTATCACGTTGGTTCCCGTCCCGTGCCCTTAACCGATCCCGGCACCAAACCCGTGGCGGAAGTATTGGCGTGATAGTCGGGTGTGCCGAGGTACGAGCGGCACCCGGATAGAGGCAAGACACGGCGGGCCAGAAGCCTACCTCACGTAAAAAAAGGCATTCCTCATGGACCCCGCCCAGCTCAAGCAACTCAAAGAAACCAATCGCCGCGAAATCCTCTTTTCCATCGCGCTGGTGCCGGGTTCGTCGCGCGTCTTCGTCGGTGCGTCCGATGGCAAGATCTTCGATTTCGACGCGCTGGCCGATAAACCCGAAGTCCAGGAACTCGTCGGTCACGACACCTACGTCACCGGTCTGGCACTCGCGGATAAAACGCTTATCTCCGGCAGCTACGATGGCAAGCTGATCTGGTGGAACATCGAAACGCGCGCGCAACTTCGCCAGCTCGATGCCCATGCCAAGTGGATTCGCAAGGTCGCACTCGCGCCCAATGGCAAAACTCTCGCCAGTGTCGCCGATGACATGGTCGCCCGCTTGTGGAACGTCGAGGATGGCAAGCTGTTGCACGAACTCAAAGGTCATGCGGTCACGACGCCGAGCAACTTTCCCTCCATGCTCTACAGTTGCGTGTTCTCCCCGGACGGGACGAAACTGGCGACCGTCGATCGACTCGGCAAAGGTTTGGTGTGGGATGTCGCTTCTGGCGGCAAACTGGCCGAAGTTGAAGCGCCGACTCTCTAC
>JBGSHH010000261.1:0-3518 GCA_041752355.1 Pirellulaceae bacterium
TTCGCCGCGCTGCACGCATTGACTGGGAGATGTTTGATCGGCGGCGAGGAGTTTTTCCAGGCCCATCGACGATTGATCGACCTTGGCGGCAATTTCAAGTCGCATATCGCGCTTCTTTTGGCGCGCGTAACGCAAGGCGGCCAGCAGGTTGTTAACCAGAATCTTGCGCAGCCACGCCTGCAGTTCGTTCTCGCAAAATCCGACAAACTTCGGCCAGTCGCGATACGCATCCAGGATGGTCTCTTGCACCAGATCGGATGCGTCGAGCCTAGCCTGCATTCGCTGCGGTAGTTGGGCGATCGCTAAGATGCGCAGATAGCCGCGATATTGCTCGAAGTCAGGGGAGAGTTTGTCTGCATCGTCGGGAGGTGGCATAGTGACTTCCACTTGAAGTAATTGACGATTTGCGATCAGGGAGCCTTGGGTTGCATCGCGCGTTCTATCGCGTACTTAATCTCCTGCGTGGGGACGAACAAATCGAGACGGAGTCGGCAGAGGTCGAGGGACAATGCAGTGGATGAGTAGCGCGTCGGCGACGCAATGGCACCGGCCAGCTTCTTGTCCAGCGCCGCTTCCAATAAGAATTGAGACGCCACGTGAAATTCCACACGCGGGTCGCCGACGAAGTGTTTATGCCGGGTCCGAAGTGCGGGATGTTCTGCCAGCCCGGGCCGATGCTCAGCGAGATTGCGGCAACATTGACGCAGCACATCCAGGTCATCCCCAATGTGCAAGACGAGCGCCTGCTTCTCCACGACGATGCGAATAGTGAGATGATCCTTGCCCAGCATTTGCCGTACTTCGTCCCGTCCCAGGTGAGCGACCAGATCGTCGTCGGGAACGAGTTCATACATGTCCCGACCTGCAAACTTCGCGGTTCGAATTTTGACACTGGAGGGACGTTCGCCGGCGGGTTGTTTGACGGCGGCGAGGTTATGTTGTTTGACCAATTCTTGAATTCTATCCATTAGCTGTTGTGGGTTGTCGCTATCGATTACGACGACGCTGGAAAAGACGCCGACTGCTACACCATCGCCGGTGTGATAGATCGCGGCGCGGCTCCCTTGAATGTGACGGAGCGCACTCGTGAGCGTGCGGTTGAAATCGCTGTTGCGGACCACCGACGACTTAGGGAGCAGGAAGTGATCGACCGAGGATTGAAAGATCCCTTTCCCGATGACGGCGTTCGATGGTCCGTCGCCGCTCGCTGCAAAGGCCCACGCCACGCGATCAGGAGGAAGTCCGGCAAGCGTCGAAGGTTGTTCGTTGGAGAGGAGTTTTGGAACGAGACGCTCGATCGCCGCGTCTTGATGAGGCGAGAAGGTAAGCAGCGCATTTAGCGAAATTCCGTCACCCCAATTGATGGCCACCGCACCTAATTCGACGCATTTGGCAAGATTCAAGAATTCCGACTCCAAGTTATCCGGATTCTCGCGATTCACGACGCCGCCTTCAATGCGATCGAATTCCCACGGCGATTTCCAAGGGGTGGCATTCGCCAGGCAGAACACGTCCGCCGTCGTCAAACGTTCCCCAACTTCCGCCAACATTTTCGACGGAATCGGAGCGGCGGTGGCTGCATGTTCGACCGCCTCACGATCGAACCCGTAGTAGAGGTGCTTGCCGCGCAGCCTCGCGTAACAATCCGAATCGATCTCGCCAATCTGATCACGCAGCAAGGTTTTGATTGTTGTCGCATCGCAAGCGCTCGTGAGCCCACTGTCGAATCCTTTCAAATCTTTAGATTCAAGCTTCAAGGCGGCTTCGCGCGGGTTCTTGCAAGCCACCACGATGACCAGCGACTTTGCATATTCTTTGGCGAAGTCATTGCCCTCCCGACGCAATTTGGGCAACAGAATGACAACCGGCTGCGACCAGTCAACTTCAAACGGGAATATGCCGCCGATGTAAGGGCCTGCCATCAGAGCTCCCAGTCGCAACGCGTCGGCGGCACCCAAATCCGCGACGAACTTTGCCAACCTCTCCAAGGACTTGTCAGGTGTGGGAAGAACGATGGCTGCGGCGACGTCATGTGGAATGAGCTTGAGAGCGCCGTGTTTGTTCTCTGCGGCCCGCCACGCGGTGTCATCCTTAGCACGCTCCAGCTTTTTAGCTACGAGTCGTTCGCGATATTGCGCCAAACGGTAGCCTTCGCTTACGGACGCTAGGTAATGCTGCGCGCGATCGATGGAACTAGCCGCGATTTCCTGGAGCACGGCTTTCGTCCGCGTTGCTTGCGCCCACAATTCCGCCATCGCGAGTCGTCGCTGTCGCTCGCCGCTTGCCGCAGTTACTAGTCGTTGGTGTACAAGGCTGGCCAGGGCGGCGTGGGACGGTAACGCAAGATCGCTAGGCAGTTGCGCGTCCAGTTGGCACGCGGCTGCGAGTTGTGCATCGTTCCACGACAGTACCTGCAACGAAGGTCTTTCTTCCGATAACGCCCAATCACATTCTTCCACCAATTGCCGCGCTTCCTCCGCATGCGGACGATCGGTAACCGCTAGATAACTCAACAAGATCATTTTGGCGAGCGTGGGATCGGCGCGATCAAGAGTTTGTTGAGCGCTCTTCCATAGCCGTTGTTCTTCAATTTGCAGCCGCTGACGTTCTTTGGCAGCCTCCTGGAGTGCATACTCGCGATCCCAGCTTGCGCGAAGTTTGGCGACCGGCTCCGATTTGGGGTCCATGATCTCTAGCTGCTCGATGGCAACGCTGGCTGTGGCAAGGTCACGCTGACGAAGTGCTTCCTGAGCGGTCGCGATGAGTTCCTCCACGTGCTCGGCGCTCGCGATTCTCTTGACGTATACGATCGATAGTCCTGTCGTGAGCAGGAAGATCATCACGAGGCAAATGGCAGCAAACGTGTTTAAGTTCCACCACGAAGTAGGCTCCGCGATCTCAGACATGGTAATAACGCTGGACACTGGCTGCACGACAGAAATCGGCGGAGGTAATGGCGGTGGCAACGCGCCTGTTTTCTCGCGCGCAATTGCCTGCGTCCGAATTTGGGACTCAGCGGCGGCGGAGAATGGCAGCTCCGAATACGGCACCAAATCGATTCCGCTTGTGCGTGCCAGGAGATTGGAAAGACTTGCTCCTCGGCAAAAGGGCTGTAAAGCCGCCGCCACCTTGAGCATGGAACTCGGCCGTTGTTCCCGACGTCGCGCTGTCATTTGTCGGAGCAGTTCACGAAGCGTCGCAGGCAGGTCCGGCCGGAGCGCGCCGATTGCAGCCGTGTCCCAGGGCATCGGTAACTGGCGAAAGGCCACAACGCCCAACAGCAACTCGCAAAATGTAATTCCCAAACTATAAATATCGGACGCTGCATCCACTTCCGCGCTGGGGCGAAGCTGTTCGGGTGCAATGTACCGGAGCGTACCCAGGATTTGGTTGTCGGCCGTCAAATGAGTTTCGGCCGTCAGTTGTAGTTGGGCCAAACCGAGATCCAGCACTTTGACGCAGCCGTCGTCGGATAGCATTAAGTTGGAAGGCTTCACGTCACGGTGAATCATGCCGTG